>CALCJG010000021.1 GCA_937967705.1 uncultured Spirochaetia bacterium | reverse complement strand
GGGGAGCACATGGACGAGATCACCACGGCGGAGTACCTTTCCCTCAAGGATTCCCGTGCCCTGGGGACGTCCGCGGACGAGCGCTCCCTGGACGTGGATTTTATGCCCTTCTACGACTACTATCCCGCGATGCGGGACACCAAATCCCTGGGCAACGGCATACGGTTTCTCAACCGCTACATGTCGAGCAATATCTTTCAGAAGCCCGCGGAATGGAACAATCACCTCTTCGAATTCATTAAGCTGCACAAATACCAGGGGCAGCAGCTTCTGGTGAACGGTTCCCTGGTGACGGATTTCGGGATGTTTCTCTCGAAACTGGAGAACACCGTGGATCTGGTCAGGTCATACGACCCGTCAACGCCCTGCTCCTCCCTGGAGGCCCGGCTCAAGGCTGTGGGCTTCGAGCCGGGCTGGGGCAGCACGGCGGGCCGGATCGCGGAGACGATGCAGCTGCTGCTGGACCTCATCAACGAGCCTGACGATATACTTCTGGAGAAATTCATATCCAGCGTACCCATGCCCCTGGTCTCCCGGGTGGCCGTGATTTCGCCCCACGGATGGTTCGGCCAGGAGAACGTGCTGGGGCGGCCGGACACGGGCGGGCAGGTGATCTATATTCTGGACCAGGTGAGGGCCCTGGAGCGCCACCTGACGCGGGAAATCGCCGAGGCGGGACTCTCCATCGTTCCTAAGATACTGGTGGTCACGCGGCTCATTCCTGACGCCGGGGAGACCTCCTGCGACCGGAGACTCGAGAAGATCCATCACACCGTCAACGGCTGGATACTGAGAGTCCCCTTCCGGGACGCTGAGCAGAACGTTGTGCGGCCCTGGATATCCCGCTTCCACATCTGGCCCTACCTGGAGCGGTTTGCCGATGACGCCTGCCGGGAGATACAGAGCGAGTTCCAGGGACGGCCGGACCTCATAATCGGCAACTACTCCGACGGGAACCTGGTGGCCACGCTCCTCTCCGACAGGATGGACGTCATCCAGTGCAATATCGCCCATGCCCTGGAGAAGACGAAGTACCTCTTTTCCGACCTTTACTGGAAGGACAACGAGGAGAGGTACGGCTTTTCGCTGCAGTTTACGGCGGACCTGATCGCCATGAACAAGGCGGATTTCATTATCACCAGCACGCATCAGGAGATTTTCGGCACAGAGCAGACCATGGGGCAGTACGAGTCCTATCAGAACTTCTCCCTGCCGGGGCTTTACCGGGTTATCAACGGCATCAACCTCTACGCGCCCCGCTTCAACGTCATACCCCCCGGCGTGGACGAGGACCAGTACTTTCCCTTCGGGGAAAAGGAACGCCGCATCAGCGGAAGCACTGAGTACTGGGAATCGCGGATCTTTCACGAGGAAATGCCGGATGTCTTCGGCAGGCTGAAGGACCCCGGCAAGAGGCCTCTCTTTACGATGGCCCGATTCGACCGCATCAAGAACATAACAGGCCTCATCGAGGCCTTCGGGATGAGCAAAAAACTGCGGGAGCGGTGTAATCTCATATTCGCGGCCGGAACGACCCGACTGGAGGAATCCCACGATGCGGAGGAGAGGGATGAGATACAGCGAGCCTATCACCTGATCGGCCGTTACGGCCTGGAGGGGAGCGTCTGCTGGCTGCCCAGCATCGCCAAGGCCGACACCGGGGAGGTCTACCGCATCATGGCGGACCGTGGGGGCGTTTTTGTGCAGCCCGCCCTCTTCGAGGCTTTCGGTTTGACCATACTGGAGGCCATGTCCTCGGGGCTTCCCACCTTCGGGCCGCGCTTCGGCGGACCCCTGGAGATCATCGAGGAGGGGATCAGCGGATTTCTCCTCAACACCAGCATGCCGAAGCTCATTGCCCGGGACCTGGAGGCCTTCTGGGTCCGCTGCGACGAGGACCCCGGTCTATGGGGGAGGATATCGGAGAACGGCATGCGCCGGGTGGCGGAGCGCTTTACCTGGAGGAATTACAGCGAGCGGCTCATCAACCTGACGAAGCTCTACGGCTTCTGGCGCTACGCCGTGTCCGGCCGGGGCAAGGTGAAGATGTCCCGCTACTGCGATCTGCTTTACCACTTTCTCTTCCGCCAGAGGGCTGGGGCCTGAGGAGGATGTAAGGATACCGGAGTTCTCTCTGCGTCCTCTCGTCTGTAGCTTTATTGTCTCTCCAGCCCGGAAAAGGCGGTGATGATAGGGAGAGCGTTCGGCGGTTCTGACATCTGAGGAGTGCGGGGAGAATGCCGCCCGGTATGCTCTCTGCAAAGCCAATTCAACCCCGGGATTGAACTCCTTGCCAGAAGGAGTAGGACGGATGATTCTCGTGCGGGAGTTCTGCCCCTGGAGCGTATGTTTCTGGCTCTGACCGGGATGAGCCTGACCTTTGTTCCATAGCCGTGCAAAATATTTGAATTGTTATTGTAACTTAGGTACTTTCTTAGTAAGGGAACGGAATACTTCCATGGAATAAGGACAGGAGTTTGACTAAATGACATCAGTATATCTCAAGGTCTCCTGTGGGATTCTTTTGCCGGGAAGGGATGTCATTCTTTTGTATGTTTCGATCAATAAGAATAATGATGGAGGAAGGCTATGAAATACGGTGCTCAGAACAATATTGTTGCAAAGGTAAAATCAATAAAAGCAGGCGACATCATGTCCCAGGTGAAGTTTGAAATTACTGTCCCCCATGAAATGAGTTCAGTCCTTACAACAGATTCGGTGAAATCGCTTGACCTCAAAGAGGGGGATTCTGTTCACCTTATTATTAAGGCCATACATGTACTCCCTGTAAAGGAATAACTGCTCAGGACTACCGTTTTACAGGTGGCTTGCTGCCTGTCGAATCAGGGAAATCCCCCTTGTTTATGTGGAATGATTGTGGCTCTTTCTAGAAGATTGCAGCAGTGGAGAAACAGGAATCCGCTGTCGTATTTACGGTTATAGATCATAATGCTTCTATCCTGTCAAATTCAATATCTGAACCGGTCATCAGGTCCAGCGCAATATCCTTATCGGATGTGTTAATTCTTACACAGTAACCGCAGTCGGAACTCATATGCCGGGGGATGGGAATAAGTTTGTGGGGCACCCTGTTTTTTTTCAAGACATTCGATGCCCACATCGTGTAGTTATTCGAAAAGAACAGTATTACCATGAATTCTGACATATCGTATTGGATTACCTCAGATCCGGGAAAGTCCTCTCTCTGTATATGGAATCGATATCATTAATTTTTCTTGGCAACTATAACATAAGTATCACCTTCCGAGCTTGTCTCAACAATCATTTTATTATTCTCGAGACACCTTGTAACGTTTTCGCGTGACACTTCGCTGTCGACCAGCACCTCAAACTCCGGAAGACCGCTTTTTATCGCCTTCTGTGTCAGAACGACCGGTTGTGGGCATGAAAGCCCCCTGGCGTCAATTCTTTCCGCCATACATATCCTCCTAATTTACTTTTTCACGCATCGTAATGCCGATAATCAGGCAGAACACAATACCGATTATTACGGCGGCTGGTCCGAAAGCCCCTGGGCCTGCAGAAGAGCTTGCCAGAAGGAAGTTGTGTGATACGCCTGCGCCGACGATCATGCCCACAACAAAGACAGCAGAATCCGAATCCCCCTCCCCCGAAAGGATCAACTGGCGCCCCGGACATCCGCCTGCCAGGGCGAATGAAAGGCCTGAAAGCGCCATGCCTGCGAAATTCCACAGATGCGCTGTATGCGCTACGGGCTGTCCGTCGAAACCGGGGTTGAACTGCCCGTACACAAGATTCAACGCAGTCGCGAAAACAACCATGGCAAGAATGCCGCTTGCAAGATGAAAGTCACGGGCAAGGATGATGTCCCTGAGGGAACCCATGGTGCAGAATCTGCTTCTTTGCGCTATAGCGCCGATGATGAGCCCTGCCGCAAGGCTAATCAAAACAGGTGTATACTGTGAACCAGGACCTTTTGCGCTGAAAAACAGCGGGCCAGTATCTGATACCCTGAATTTAAAGAGGAGCATGACCAGAAGAGCAACCATAAATGCGGGGAATATCCATCCTGCACCTTTCTTGAGTTTATAGTTTCGGCCGAGACTGAACCCGTTTTTTAGGAAAAGTACGCCGGCTGAAATTCCGGTTATGAGCCCTGCAATGCCTGTAAGGGCATTCCAGTCTCCGCCTGAAAGCCGGAGGAGAGCCCTCCAGGGGCATCCAAGAAAAACAAGAGCTCCTATCATGGCAAAAACGCCGAGGAAAAACCTTATGATGGTTGAAGAACCTGCCCGTGGCTGGTATTCCTTTGTAAAAAGGGATATGATGAATGATCCAAGTACGAAGGCGGGTATTTCTGGCCGAATATACTGAACAACGTCCGCTCTGTGGAAACCAAGGGCTCCCGCTATGTCACGCTCGAAGCATGCGACACATATGCCCATGTTCGCAGGATTGCCCAACTGCTGCAGTGTAACCGCGATACTGCCGATAACCGCTCCGGTGACGATGATGCCCCACCGGGACGAGAAGAAATTTTTCATTATGCCCTCTATTGGATTTTTTGTTGCATTAAATCAAATATATGGATAATTAATATCAAGTATTTTTTTGTCCAGGGAATGATAATATTGATAATTAGAGCGTAAAAAGTCCAGACGGGGACAGTCTGTACTGGGATGAGTATATGCACAGTACCTTTGCCCGGTTGGTGTTGTATGGTGTCTTTCCCTTAGGCCTTCGTGAGATGCCTACCGCATCATGACAGACCGTGGGGGCGTTTTTGTGCAGCCCGCCCTCTTCGAGGCTTTCGGTTTGACCATACTGGAGGCCATGTCCTCGGGGCTTCCCACCTTCGGGCCGCGCTTCGGCGGACCCCTGGAGATCATCGAGGAGGGGATCAGCGGATTTCTCCTCAACACCAGCATGCCGAAGCTCATTGCCCGGGACCTGGAGGCCTTCTGGGTCCGCTGCGACGAGGACCCCGGTCTATGGGGGAGGATATCGGAGAACGGCATGCGCCGGGTGGCGGAGCGCTTTACCTGGAGGAATTACAGCGAGCGGCTCATCAACCTGACGAAGCTCTACGGCTTCTGGCGCTATGCCGTGTCCGGCCGGGGCAAGGTGAAGATGTCCCGCTATTGCGATCTGCTCTACCACTTTCTCTTCCGCCAGAGGGCTGGGGCCTGAAACTGGTTTTCCATCATAAATGAAAGGATGTGTTTCCGGCTGAAACCCAGGTAAGGCAGATGATTACAGGGTAGGGGCGTATATTCAGTTCGTAATCTTCTTTACCTTGCCGTTGCCGTAATCACAAACTAGAACGTTGCCGCTTTTATCCACGGCCATTCCGCGGGGATTGCTGAAACGGGCCGTTGAGGGGTCACCTGTCACATCCCCTTCGGTTCCGTCTCCGGCGAAGGTAACCACATTCCCACCCGGGGTTATAATTTGAATCCTGTTGTTGTCCTCGTCTGCCACGAAGATGGCCCCCTTTCCGTTGGTTGAAATCCCATGAGGCTTGTTGAACTTCGCATTGGCCGCGGTAGTGTCCGTGGTGGAACCTCCCGTGGACTCCATCGTGAGTTCGACCGCTCCTGTGACGGTGGGGTCCGATGCTGAAGTCAGATCGACTTTTAGTATGTTGTTGCTGCCTGCCCCCTGGTCAGTGGTATAGAGCGTGATTGAACCGTCCGTGTTGGTGACCAGGGTAAGACCGTGGGGCGCTTCGATATCGGCGCCGCTACTGGCGATTCCTGTCGTCAGGTTTACCGGCGTGCCGGGATTTCCGCTGCCGTCCACCGGTATCTTGTAAAGGGCCCCGGTCTGCTCGGCTACATAGAGATTGCCGGATTTGTCGGCAGCGATGCCGGACGGGTTGTTGAGAACGGTGCTGTTCACGAAGGTCGTTACGCTGCCGGTGTTCACGTCCACCTTTCGGATGGTTCCATCAGTGGAGAGCGTTCCGCCCTCGGGGTCATTGGATCCTGTTGTTGCTATGTAGAGAATCTCGTTTCCGCTGCCGTCCGTAACGGAGGTGATCCCGTCGGGGTGGGTGTTGTCGCTTGTGCTGTCCAGATCGGCGATGACGCTTGTCTGACCGGCGGGGGTGATCTGTATAACCTCCCCGCTGGAAATGTCAGTGACGTAAATGTTCCCGGAATCTGCAACGGTAACACCGTCGGGATTGCCCCCCAGGTCGGCAATGGTAGTTACCTGACGACCGCTGTCTGAATCAGAATGGCTGCATGCCGTGAGACCTAAGGCTAACATTATGAGAGATATGTAAAGTACTCTTATCTTCAATATATTCCCCTGGATTGTACTTATCCTTGATTTTAAGCAATAAAACTTAACTGTAAGATAGCAAATAATGGATATCTTTCCAAATTTTAACACCCCAAGGGGCCTTTTTTGACAGCAATATTAGGACACAATCGGCAGTATTGTTGTCTTTTCTGCCGGGATTAACGGTTCCCTGGCGCAGGAAGGGAGCAAAACGGCGGAGGTAATAAGATGTACGGAGGACAAACGGAAGATGTCCGGAGGCAGTCCGGGGCTTTTTCTGTACATATGGATGGAAGTTGTTGTATTCCGGGGCCTCCCTCCTTGGCCCGGCTCGGGGTATCCGGCCTGCCGCAGATTGTATGCTGGGAGCCGTGAGAGGACCGATGAGCCGTAAGTGATTGACATCGTGGTTATCCTGCTCTATTCTATCGGCGGATATACCGGGAGGATGCCATGCAGCCTTTGATAACCACGACCATAACCTGCCTCCGGTGCGGGGGAACCCTGAGCGGAAGCGAGAACCGGTTTACCGTCACCTGTCCCTACTGTGCCACGGAGTATACCGTGTCCATCGAGGCGACGGTGGTGGAGCCTGTGGATATCAAGGATCGTATCGGCAGGCTTCTTGCCTGCGTACTCGACGGCAACCCCCGGGAGAGGGGCGAAGCGGTCCTGGAACTGGCCAAGATAAAGACCCCAGAAATGATTCCTCCCGTCGTAGAAACCATGAAGGTCCTCAACAGCAGAATGTCTTTACCGGGCCAGATGAAGGAGCTGCAGCCCCTCTACGCCGCGCTCAACAACATCGTCCTGAAGATCGGCCTTCCCGAAGCGGCGGACCCCCTGATCGCCCTTCTGCGGGACGAAAGCGGCATATTCCGCCAGACAGCGGCCAATGCCCTCGGGAACATAAACAGCCCGGCGGCCGTCGAGCCCCTTATGGAAGCCGCATCCGACCCGGACGCCTGGGTGCGTACCGGGGCGGCAAGGTCTCTCGGGGCGTACAGCGATCCGCGCATTCCCGGGGTGCTCCTGGCCGTCCTGGAGGATCCCAGCCTGAGGGTCCGGGAGGCGGCCGTTCGTTCCCTGGGAACGCTGAAGTACGGGGAAGCGGAGGGGGTGATATCAGGGATTCTGAAAACCACGAGGGATGATTACAACGACAATACCTCCTGGAGCGATGTGCGCAAAGCTGCGGTCTGGGCCCTGAGCGATATAAGATCCGAGAGCGCGGTGAAGACCCTGGTGGACGCCGCGGAGGACGGGGATGCCATGGTCCGGGCGGCGGTCATTCAGGAGCTGGAGAGCATCTGGTACACCGTAAAGGACGGGAAACTGAAGAGGAGGATCGGGGAGATTACCGGGAGGGGATGAGCCGTGCGGCGCACCCCCCTTCGCATACTGCATCCGGCGGGGTCTGCCGCCAGGAGCGCCGCTGCATCGCCCTCAAATACAGAAGAGGAGGCGCTGTATGTATAGTAATGATGTTGACTTTTGCGTCAGGGATGCATGGATTATACCCTGACTTTATTGAAACAAGGAGGAAGGAACATGAGAAGCGTTTTTGCGGTCATAATAGGTATTGCGGTCTGTGCCGTATCGTACCTGCCTGTCCGGGGTGCCGACTCGAAAAAGGCGTGTTATAAAAAATGCCATACCATGATCTATAAGGACTGCATGAGGGAGCTGAAAGAGACCAAGAGCGAAGTCATGAGCCAAAGCAACATGAAAAAAGTGTGCAAAGAAGCTTGTGACGAATGCAAAAAGGATTGCGATACGGGGAAATCTCCCAGGTCAAAATACTCAGAGTAAGGCTCCTTGCAATAATTTCCGCCTGCCAGGGAGTGACGGGCCTCTGCGAAGAGGCCTTTTTTGTGTGCTTACTCCGCCAGGGGATTTCTGGTATTACGGTAGGTTCCATAAGGGCAATAGACGATATGCCGGGAGGGAAGGTGATCAAAGACAGGTAATCTCCTTCACTTGTATGGCATGCTGAAAAGATTTCCGACGTCAGATCGTCCTGATCGGAGGAATGAGAACCCCCTTTGCTCATTTCAGATTCTGAACGGTTCGTCGTATCCTGCAAAATAAGATAGATCGACAGAATGTTGTTGACTTGATAGGGAATCTCTGATTACTATAACCTGATGATAAATGGCGTTTTCTCCTGTTTAAATTATACATAGATATGGGCATATTTTAATAAAATCAACATCTATCAGGCACATATACCTGGCTGAACGCGTGTGTGGCAATAGATATTCTATCGTCGAGGTAGCCATATGAAATCCCTTCCCCCGGGGCAGTTGTCACAAGAGTTATTTTATAGAAGTAAGAATATTATTGCCCGTCCTTCCAGTGCCGGACTCTATGGCATCTCCTTTAAAAAAGGGGAGGGGACCCATATAACCGATCAGGACGGCAATGTATACCTGGACTGTCTGACTGCCGCATCTGCCAACATCCTGGGATATGGCCATAGGGATATTGCCAGGGCCTATTATGACCAGGCCATATCCATGCAGCATACGGGATTTCTCTATTCCCCCAATGAACAGGCGGTCGCCCTGGGGGAGAAACTGATATCGCTGACTCCCGGCTCCTTTGACAAGAGGGTTATTTTGGGACTGTCCGGCTCCGATGCCAATGACGGCGCCATAGAGGCCATGAGAAAATTCACCGGCAGGATGGAGCTTATCCACTTTACCAATGCATATCACGGAACAACGGGCCTTTCCCAGCCGGCATCCAATTTCGGTACTCTTGATCTGGGTATTTACCCGACAAGTCCCTGGTTTCATGAGGTTCCCTTTCCGGCCAGTCCGGACAGCGCCGACCGGACCCTGCAAAAGGTAAAAAAATTGCTCAAGAGAGATACGGTGGGAGGTTTCATCGCGGAAATAATCCAGGGGGACGCGGGGATAAATATCCCCTCTAAGGGGTTCTTCAGGGAGCTTGTCGAGCTTCTTCACAGTCATGAATCGATCCTTATTGCCGATGAGGTTCAAACCGGCATGGGGAGAACAGGGCAGTGGTGGGCGTCTTTGCATGAAGAAATCGAGCCGGATATTGTGGTTACTGCAAAAGGTCTTTCTGCGGGTTATGCCCCGATCTCGGCCGCGATAGGCAGAGAAGAAATTGTCAACTCCATGAACCACGGCCAGCAGGTCATGACCTATGGAGGTCATGCCCCTTCCGCGGCGGCAGCCCTGGCGGTCATTGATTACATGGTCACTCATGACCTGGTTGATGTATGCCGCAACAAGGGAAATGATCTGTTGCAGAAACTGCTGGTTGTCAGGGATGAATATCCGGATGTGATATCCGACGTCCGGGGACGCGGCCTGATGATCGGTGTGGAAATAATTAACAGGAAGGATGATAAGGCCGGCCCGGTTTTCGCAACCCGCTGCGTGGAGAAGGGCCTTTATGTCGGTTACTTCGGTGTCAATCAGAATGTGGTCCGTATCGAACCTCCTTTTATCATCACCGATGAGGATGTCCGTTTTATCGTTCAGACCATTGCTTCCGTTGCGGACGAAATCAGGAAACATTCCATTCCCGATGTCACCTATAAAAATGTACTTCTCTATTCATCAGGTCTGTAGATCCGGTCCATGACTATGAAAAGATTACATATCCTGTTGATGCTTCTCCTTACCTTCTATGCGGCGTCTGCTGCGGCATCAGAGGTGATCGTAATCAATAATGATATGATCTCCTGTAAAATCGGGAAAAAAATTGATCTGCTCGAAGACCGGGACGGGAAACTGACGATCAAAGATATGCTGGACCCGGCAGTTCAAAAAAGGTTCCAACCGAGCACGGTCGAGGTTCCTAACTACGGCTATACCTCTTCCGTCTACTGGGTCAGGTTCAGCCTCCGGTTTGACGGAGACATGGGAGACCACCTTAGGTATATTGTCGAACTCTCCTACCCGCTGATGAATTTCATTCGTTTGTATGTCCCTGATGGAAAAGGCGCGTATACTGAAAAGCGTGCCGGCGATGATGTCCCTTTCGCAAAGAGGGATTTTAAACACCGGCATTATCTTTTCTTCCTCCCTTATCACAATGAGGTGCGCACCTATTACTTCCGGTTTGAGACGCCGGGAACATTTCGTTTGCCCCTGGAGATATGGTCATTAAAGAGCTACATTGAAAGGGATGACATCGTTCATTACGCTCTTGGCGCCTATTACGGGCTCTCCATCGTTATGATCATACTCTACTTCATGCTGTTTCTGGTTTTCCGGGACAAGAGCTATCTTTATTTCTGGTTGTATATTGTAACCTTTGCGGTCTTTCAGACATTGCAGAATGGCGTTCTCTTCGAATTCCTGGAGCCGGATGCCATGCCGTGGAAGTTCAGGGCCTATCTTATCACCGGAATTCTGCCTATCATGGCCGCCTCCCGCTTTGGGCAGATATTTTTGTCCACCAAAAAGAATATGCCGCTGTTTCATATGGCCTTCTGGGGGGTTATCATCCTCTCCGCTTTTCTGGTTTTTTTTAGCGCAGCGACGGATTTCCTGATTCCGTTGAAGATACGGTTGTATGCAATCCTCGGACAGGTCATAGTGGTTATTATACTGGCGGCGGGATCCGTAGCGCTCTACAGGGGTTTTCGGCCCGCAATTTTCTTTCTGCTGGCATGGACTACCTTTACCCTCGGGGTTCTTCTCTTTTCCCTGCAGAGCTTTGCCCTGATACCGACCAATGTATTCACCATATACATCATGCAGTTTGCCTCCGTATCCGTTACCATTTTAATGACCATAGGAATAATGGACAGGATCAGACGTATTCAGGTCGAGAAGGATGCGGCACAGGAAACCGCGTTAATAAACGAGAAAAAAGCCCGATACGCTCAGGAGGAGATGGTCCAGCAGCTTCGCTCCATGAACGCGTTGAAGGACCAGTTCCTTGCCAACACCTCTCATGAGCTGAGGACGCCCCTGAACGGTATCATTGGAATCGCCGAATCCTTATATGACGGATCACAGGGGGAAGTGTCGCAGCCCGTTAAAAACAATCTTTCATTGATCTCGACAAGCGGCAAGCGGCTCCTGAGACTGATCAATGATATTCTGGATTTCACGCGGATAAAAAATGATGATTTGAATCTTGAATTGAAACCCGTCGATCTCTATCAGGCGGTCGCCATTGTCTATGACGTCATGGGAAATGTCGCCCGGGAGCATGCCGCCGAATTGCATAATGAGATACCCCGCGATTTTGTTCTTGTGCTGGGCGATGAGGAGCGAATTCAGCAGATACTGTTCAATCTGATAGGGAATGCCATCAAATTCTCCGAGGGAGGCAGTATAACCGCTTCAGCCTCTGTTGACGAGGGCGGTATGGTGCACTGCTCCATTCGGGATGAGGGGATCGGCATCCCCGGAGACAAGCAGGGCATAATTTTTGAAGAATTCGAGCAGGCTGACGGAACAATAACAAAAAGATTCGGGGGAACCGGGCTCGGTCTTTCCATCACGAAAAAACTCGTGGAACTGCAGGGAGGCACTATCAGGGTCGAATCCGAGGAACAAAAGGGCTCCACCTTTACCTTTACCCTTCCGCAATATGCACCGGACATGATTCAAAAGCTCAATATTGACGGCTCAACCCGAAAAGATACAGCGTCTCTCCGCTATATGCCAGAACAGACAGTGCAATCCTATGAGGATTTCAGCAACGCGGAAAACCAGGTAGCCGGTGACGAGAGGCAATATAGAATACTCCTGGTCGATGATGATGTCATCAATCTTCAGGTGCTCGAGAATCATTTGTCGGGAAAAAATTATCTTATCCAAAAAGCACATAACGGAATTATTGCCCTGGAGCTGCTCCGTTCTCAGTTCGATTTTGATCTTGTCATACTCGATATCATGATGCCGCGGATTTCCGGCTATGATGTCTTGAAGGAGATCCGGGAAACCCATTCTCTCTACGAACTGCCGGTCATCCTCCTCAGCGCGAAGAACCAGATAAACGATATCGTTACCGGTTTGTCCTATGGGGCGAACGATTATCTCTCGAAACCCTTTAATAAAAACGAACTTCTGGCCCGCGTTTCAACCCTGATTACTCTGAAATACGCGGTGGAGGAGAGCAAAACCCTCTTAATCATTCAGGAAGAGCTGGCCCTTGCCCGGCGTATTCAGCAATCCCTTTTCCCCGGGGGGGAGATCAAATTCCAGGACTGCACAATATCATGCCGCTGTGATCCGACTGCCAGCGTGGGGGGGGACTTCTATGACTTCTTTGTTTATGACGATAACAGACTGGGGGTTCTGATCGTAGACGTAGCCGGTCACGGTATCCCGGCGGCATTGATCGCGTCGATGGTTAAGGTTGTGTCGTCGATTTTTGCCAGTGAAAAATACGATCCGGAGAAATTCCTGGTGAAAATGAACGAAACCCTGTATGACAAAATGGGTTCGCTCTTTTTGACGGCGTCCTTGCTTCAGTTCGATTACGGCACACAGACGGTTTCTTATGTCAGGGCAGGTCATGAGCCGCTGCTGATACTCAACAGGCAGGATGCGGGTATACAGAGAATTGAACCGAAGGGGAGAGCCTGCGGCTGGTTCCCTGAGATAAAGATAGAAAAAGCAACCTTCCCTTTGAAAAAGGGCAGCCGGCTGGTCTTGTACTCCGACGGGATTATTGAGGCTATGACCCCCGATCAGAAGATGTTCGGATCCAAGGGATTCGATGAATTTTTAAGGGATAACGTGGAATTACATCCGGACGAGGTGATTGAGAAATTGTTCACCCAGTTAAAAAGCTGGTCTCATATGCATGAAAACAGAAGATATGAAGATGATATGACTATCATCATTATAGATCCGTAGAATATACGAAGGGGGATAAATGAGCATAAAAAGAGAGTATGAAAAAGGCTTTACGTGGCCCTACTTCATCGTTGGAGCCATTATGCAGTTTCTGACGTTCAACCGTTACACAACCCCCTCTTATGGTCTGGGGGGAAGACTTTTCAGCATAACCGCTGAGAAGCTGACAAAATCACCGGGAGAAAACAGTGATAAGATCTTAATCGACGCCGTTAATGAATTCGGGATGAAAAGGGGTCAGGAAACAGCTCAAACTGTTCTGCAAAAAGGGAAGGACCTGTCCTTGCGCAACATGCTTGTCTATAATGATCTTGCCGACAACAATTTCAAGACATCCATTTCAATCAAAGACGGGGATCTGATAATCAAGGTTAAAAAGTGCAATTTTTACCATTATGCAAAAGATTGGGGTTATGAATCGGGAACCCATCCCTATTGCGAATGTGAAGACGGCGCATTTCTCAAGGGTTACAATCCTTCCATAAAGATCGATGTGGAGCCCTGCTATAAAACGGGAAAGGATTATTGTCTCATCCATTACAGGGTCAAGGGAGAGATCAAGGAAGTTTGAAAGATATTGTCATAATTAATAAAACATGATGCAGGGATCTCTGGGATGGAATTGTGTGTTTTCAGTCTCCCTGAAGACATAAAAACAAACCCTCGCCCGCAATGCGACGTCCTGGTCTTTTCCCGTGATAAGGGAGCCGGTATAATACCGGAGGGATCAGATCAACAATTTTCAAACCGACATGTGATGAAACGATGACATCAAACCGCAAACTGATCGGAATTGTCGCTGCCTTTGCAATTGCCTTTGGCTTCGCCATTCATGGAATCTTCAATCATGACGGCAGAGTCCAGGATCTTGACAAAAATCACCGATATGCCGCGGCCTTTGTGACGGCTGTCGATGACAGCTACTCGGCGGCTAACAGGGGAAAGGTGTTCCAGGTGAGATACCGTTTCAGCGTCAACGGAAAACAAATGGAAAAGCGATCCGCATTCACCTCCATCGGCAGGGACATGGCGGGGCGGAAATTTATAGTGATGTATCAACCTGAGGATCCTTCAAACTGCCGGTTGCTGACAGCCTTTCCCTGTGCGGATTCATCCATTGTCAATCCCCCGCAGGGATGGAAGGATGTTCCCGCGGAATGCGGACCAGACAACTCACTCCGCGGGAGATAAACTCCCCAATCCCTGGGGTCTTTACGACATGGCGTGGATGGTTGCCCGAACTGTTCAGCTACTCGGTCTTGGATTTCGTGTCGTTGTTCCCGTGCGGTAGGTGTTTGGGATAAGCGGACAGACGCATTCAAGACATGAGATAATGCGGTATTTCAGCTATTGGAGAATATTAATGGAACGAAAATGTTTAATCGGTTTGCCATCGATTCCCCGGACTGGAATGAGTACAGCATCATTTTTTCGCTGTCCGTAGATTTGCGTGCTCGTATCGGAACATCGGACGCTTCGAGGTCCTGGTGTAGCGTTATTTTCTTTACTGCTGAAAGAAGCGTTGTATGGATTTTCTGAAGCCTGCCGGGTCCTTTTTCTCAATGCGTAAAACACATTCAGTCAATACATTTCAACCGTTCCAGAACGTGGAGCAGTTTTATCCGTTTTTTAATATAATCCTGTTCCAGAATGTGCAGCCTGTCGTTGATCTCTTCTGCATAAGTGCGGTATTTTTTGGATGGTGTGTATTCCGAAATGTGGCGACGTATGGTTCCATCGGTGAATAATCCCAATTTCGACTTGCATGACTCGCAGATGCAGTAATCATACATGACTGCACCCCGGTTCCCGCATAGAAAACATGTCTTTGTTTCTTTCATGGGCATCTCCATCTATTCAATTCAATTCAATGATTTGCCACTTTAGTTGGGCAAATTTCTTTGGGCAATTGAATTAGGAAAAAGAGTATTGATTTTTCACATCATTGAAAATATTATATTAAAACTAATACCCTAAAAGGAAATGGCAAGTACGAAACGGAAGCATCCGGATATTTTCCAAGCCCTGGAAACAGTATTTTATATCGATGCCGGGGTCACTGATGGAAATTGAAGATAAGCGGAGGATCAACCGGGAAGAGGTCGGATGCGACGAATTGATGCGGTTTTTTCCCTGTACCTATTGATGGTCATCCGGTCCCCTGAACAAATGGGTGTAAGGAGGAGGAAAATGCCGGAGCGTGACAAGACCGTGTAAAGACGTCCCTTCGATTTTCCCTTTTACAGGGGAGAAGTGGTATCATCCTTGACAGTGCACCCGTATTTAGGATTTTAAAACGAACCGCTACGGAAAGCCAATAACCCCTGTGCCTGTAAGGCGCAGATCGGTGCGGTCCGATAATGGCGGGTAATACGGGATTTTGGTGAATAATCCTCAAAAACGGAGAGGGGAAATGGAGATGAAAAGTCTGGATCTGCTGGTCAGGGCTGTTTACCCGGATGTTAAAATCCTGCAGGTGAAGAAGCTCGCTAAAATGAAGTTGAGCATGAGCAGGACCGGGGCCTTCTCCTGGCAGAAGTTCAAGAGCGTGGATATGGTGGAAACGGAGCACTCCTTTTTCTTCGATCCCCGGGAGGGCTTGATACGGGGGCAGAAAAGGCAACTGGCTGTCTGGTCGGTGTTGCTTCTGCTCTCGGTGATACTGGTCATCATCGGTCTTTTTCCGGCAATGATCGTTCTTATCATCAGCCTCCTCGGGGTCATCGTGTGTCCCATCAATCTGGCATTATTCCGTAAGCCGAAGAGGATCGTCATGATCTGGAAAAACCGCATCCAAAAAAACGCAGCAGACGGTGAGGAACACTTGCTTCAGGGGTTCCTCCTGAAGGGGGACAGCTTCTCCATCGTGGCCGATATGAAAGAGATCGGCGATTCGGGGACCATCGGATACAATGCCGATTTCACCATACGTTATACTGCCTGATCCATCATGGCCTGTGGCATTTAAAAAACCCCTGTCCGTTAAGAATCTACGGGGGGAGCCGGGCGCGGGGATGGGCCGCCGCGCCGCCGCTCTTATTGCCTTCGTCCTGAGCGGCCTCGTCGGCATCTTGTCGCTGTTAATGGTCATAGGCAGTCTGTAAGGGGGGGGTATTTTCCTTCGAAGTCCTGGCTGGCTGAGTTTCAGTTTGATATAAAAGAATAAAGGAGGCCTCAATGAACCTGCACATCGATTTCGGCAAGCGGATGAAAAAGATCCGTGAGGAGATGGAAAAGTCCAACCTGGATTTCTTCGTGGGGACGAGGACGGTAAGCCTCTCCTACGTGTCGGGGGCCTTTGTCCCCTGGAGGAGCGCGGTGCTCGTTTCCCGGGACGGGTTTGAGGCCCTCGTGACGCTCCTGATCGATTCGGAGCGGATACGGAACGAGTCCCGGATGGACAACATCATCCCCTACGCGCCGCTCCCCGGCATGGACCTCTTCGACATCATCATAGCCCAGATAAAAGAGAAGGGGTTCGGTAAAGCGAAAATCGGCGTGGAGCTGGGGCACTCGCCCCGGGGGAACACGGGGTATCTCTTCGCCACGGAGTACGAGATGCTCCGGGAGGCCCTGCCCGACGCGCGGTTCCAAAAGGCGCTGGGCGTTGTCGACCGTTCCTGCTACATCAAGGAGCCGGAGGAGATCAAATACCTGCGGCAGGCGGCGGCCATCGCCGACGCGGGTATGGAGCGGGTGGCGGAGGAGCTCTACCCGGGAATCACCGAGACGGAGATAGCCGGCATCGCGGAGAAGGAGCTGCGCCGACGGGGGAGCGAGTATCACTGGGCCTTTACGGGGTCCTCCGAGGTCGCCTCGGGATACCGGGCCTATTATGCCCTGAACGGGACCACCCAACCCACGGAAAAGGTCGTCCAGAAGGGGGAAAACATCATCGTCGACATACATCCCATGTACCGCCTCTATTATTCCGACCTTGCGCATAACTTTATAATCGGTGAGCCGACGGCCGAGCAGAGGAAATACGGGGAGATGTACGTGCAGGTGGCGGACACCATTGTGAGGAACTTCAAGGCAGGCCATACGGTGGGGAAGGTTCATACGGCGGTTATGGAGAAGGTGCAGTCTCTCGGCTTCCCGGGCACGGTCATCCCCTCTTTCGGA
>CALCJG010000020.1 GCA_937967705.1 uncultured Spirochaetia bacterium | reverse complement strand
GCGGGCATATCACCTATGTCGATGAACCGGAAAAGACCCTCGCGGCCTACAGGGACTTTCTCGGCAGCCTCAAGAGGTAGAATCCTCTAAGCCGGTCACCGGGGATCGCCGCCGTACTGGCGCTCCCAGCGCCTGGCCTCCCGCTCCCTCAGGGAACGGAACTTGGGGGGCTCCTCTTCTGAGACCCTCAGGGGCAGGCCGGTGAAGGGATGCCGAAAGGCGATCTCCGCCGCCCAGAGGAAGAGCCCCTTCCCGCGAAATACAGTCTCCCTTGAATTAATATAGAGCGCGTCTCCCAGGATGGGGTGCCCCGCCTCCAGGAGATGGCGCCTGATCTGATGAGTCCGCCCCGTGACCGGCCAGCAGTCCAGGAGCGTGAGATGCCCGTTCCTGAGGGAGGGGGATGAGGCGACTACACGGTAGCGGGTAACGGCGATCTGCCCGTCCAGGGGAAACTCCCAGACCCCCTCCCCCTCCAGAAGGCCGACGGCCAGGGCACGGTAGCGTTTTTCCACCTCCCGCCGCTCAAACTGCCTCGACAGGGCGCTGAGGGAGCCGGCCGTCCGGGCCGCCAGCAGCAGGCCGCCGGTGGCGGCGTCCAGCCGATGAACGGGACGGGGCCGGGCCAGCCGGTCCGCCTCCGGGCTGGGCGCTAGGGTATAGGCCAGGGCGTGCTCCGCCGTACGGAAGCAGTTGCCGTTGGTGGGGATTCCGGCGGGCTTGATCACAACCGCCAGATGGCTGTCCTCGTAGATGATGCGGAGCGCAAGGGGGTAGGCCGGTCGGCGGCTCTCCTCCTCGAAGAGCTCGATCCGTTCACCCGGGAGCACCCTGTGATCGTGATGCGCGGGTTCTCCATTGACCAGCAGGACCCCCCTCTTGAGGGCCTTGCGCGCCGCCTTGCGGCCGAAGAGCAGGGGAAAGACCTCGCTGCAGTAGCGGTCCAGGGCCCGGGGCGGCGTCTCCCCGGGGACGATGTGGGTATCCAGCAGAAGAGCCATGGGCGGAGGGTAGGGCCGAGAGGAAAGGGTGTCAAGCCCTAAAGGCCCCGGCGCAGCCTGTCCCTCCAGTCAATCATATCCTCCGGGAGGGGCGCCTCGAAGGAGAGTTCCCGGCCGTCCCGGGGATGGCGGAAGGTGAGGCGGGAGGCGTGAAGCATGTGGCGCCCCGGTTCCCCCGGCAGACCGGCAAAGGGATCGCCCCCCTCCCGCACGCGCCGGATGAAGTCCAGGTACTCCTCATCCGTCCTGCCGTAGAGTTTGTCTCCCAGCAGGGGATGCCCGACGTGGGCCAGATGTATGCGTATCTGATTGGTGCGCCCCGTGGAGGGGATGGCCTTCAGGAGCGCGGCCCCGGGAAAGCGCTCCATCACCAGAAAGTCCGTATGGCTCGCGATCCCGTTTTCGGCGGGATGAGGGCTCAGGGTTTTCCGAAAGCTTATGCGGCTCGCTTTGTCGGGGATGAGAAATCCCTCCACGGAAAACCGTTCCTCCGCGATGCGCCCCCGGGCCAGGGCCGCGTATTCCTTGTGCATCCCCCCCTCCTGGAAAAGCCGCATGAAGGGGTTTACCAGATTCTTCTCTTTTATGATCAGCATCACGCCGCTGGTCTCCCGGTCCAGGCGGTGCGCCAGGTGGAGCTTCCCCCTTAAACCCTTCTCCCGCATCCTCTCCGAGAGTATGTAGATGAGGGTGTTTTTGATGAAGTTGCCGTCGGCATGGGAGGGCAGATGCGGGGGTTTGGAGATGACCATAAAGCCCTCCTCCTCGTGGAGGAGGGTGATGTCCCGGTTGACCGGGGGCTCTTTCAGCACCGTCCTGAAGCTGATGCGGTCCCGGGGTTTGAGAACGGACTCCGGCATCGCGGGACGGCCGTTGAGCTGCAGACGCCCCTCGGCGATGATGCTGATCCAGCTATCCCGGTCGTGATAGCGGAACCGGGCGGCAATGTAGTTGATGAGGGTCCACCCCCCGTAGGGCGGGGTCACAGTGGATTCCAGAACGGTCTCCTCGGGGTTCGTATTTTCCAGTTTGTCTGAGCGCATTGCAGGGATGCCGATACCAGTGTTGCGGTGTCTCCTCAAAGGGTCTGGGTGATGAGGCCGAGAGGGGATATCCTCTCAGGGGACATCCGTTCTGTCCATCTATATTGCCGCTGCCGGAAGGTTTTTGTTCGGGGCGGTTTCTTCTGCCTGCGATCTTTCCATTCCGGGCGCCATGCGGAAGCGGGGCACGGGTTTTTGGCAGCCTCCGGTTTGGAAACTCCCCTGATCCCTGCAGCCGGTGCGGTCTTCCGGCAGGAGCGCCGTCGCCTGCGGGACACGAACAGGGTGGGTACTTGTCTTCCCCCTGACCGGGGGGATTTGTTCCTAGGGAGGAACTTACCCTGCAGGAAGGGTGCAGGGCGGCACCCTTCCTGCACCTTCC
>CALCJG010000019.1 GCA_937967705.1 uncultured Spirochaetia bacterium | reverse complement strand
TCCTTGACGGATGCTATCCGGACTCCACTTTTTTATAAAATCAATCGGCTGATTTTTCACCCTGGTTACATGCTCACAGGCTCCGGTTTTCTTTTTTGTATTGTACAATCTGCATTCCTTAAAATCATCCATAGCCTTTTCTATGTTATCAAAAATATGTTTATATGCTTTAGTGCATGGGCCAGGCAAAAAGATTCCCTTCTCTTTCTCTGACCTCATTTTACACAGTTTACCGATGTACGTTTCGTTAGCTTCTTTATACTTCAGAAGTCCCTTAAGTTTTGATATTTCATTGCTATACTGTTTTTTGCAGTTCTTTTTAGGCAAGGCAGTAGAGGCAAATAATCCGACAAAAACAGTAAGAATAATAAAAATGGTCAACTTTCTCATAAATAATCTCCTCAATAATAAATATCAGATAAGTTTTTTTCTCTACCCTGTCAAAGGTGTTTCAGCAGGTTGATTCAAATTTATATCTAATATTACCTTAATCCAATCATAATTTCTTTCAGTTATAATATAAATTTTGTTCATAGAAACTTGTACAATATTTCCCTAAAAGTACCCATATTATTGATGAAAAGACTGACAAGCCTCATGAACCGGTTCGATGCAAGTATTCGGGGCAAGCATGGCCCTCCCGCAGTCGTGGCACAGCACTGTATTGATGCCCAAACGATGCTTCCTTACCGCTTTCCGCCGGACATCTTACGTATTCCTCCGCTTCAATTCCCCAACCACTCCAATGCCCCTCCAATGAAACTCCGGAAAGTCAGTGGGTTTTCGACCGAAAACCCCGACAGGTATGCTGTATGCAAATAATTCCCACCTCGGGATATATTTTTTGTCAGTATTTTCCCTTTCCCTCACTTATATATAGCGGGATCAACTAGTTTCCAGCATGCACCACGACTCTTAAAACCATCCGCCGAAGGCGGATACCTTATAGCCCCAGCCCCCCGGCAGGAGAAGAAGAGTTCCCGCTTTGTCCGGGTTCCGCAGGCGGAGGTGCTCCTGCAGGCGGACCGTACACTCTGCAGGGGATAAATACATCCAGTTACCAAGCCATTACATTGCTTACGACGTATTCCCGGGATTACTCTCAAAAGGCTTGACTTTTAATCCGAACGACCGTGTATCATTGTTTAACCCGCAGTCATGCAGTTTTGATGTGCTAATAATACCTTCACCCGGACGACTTAAAACACCGGGCAACGGCTTCCAAGACAGCTAGCATGCAGGTTTCTAATAATGGACGAAGCGGCATTACAACGCGGGAAGTATCCAGGGTATTAAAAATGAACATCATAATATTTTTAAATACTGTCGCCATGACCTTCTATTTTATCCTGGGAATCTATATTCTATTCAAGAGTATAAAAAACAGGATAAACATCCTTTTCTTTTTAACATCCATGTCCCTCGTCTTCTGGTGTCTCGCGGAAGTCCTCACCGATGTTACCTTTGATGCAGGCATATCCGGTGTTTTTATCAAAGGAGCGCTCTTCTGTGCAGTTTTTTTTTCCGCCGTCATTCTGGACTTTTACCTAGTATTGACGGAGAGCCCTGGAAAAAAGATCATCCGGATTATAATCTATGCATTTGCTTTTTTCATGGCCTGTTTGTATGTCTTTACGGGAGGATACAGGCACATAGAGTCTGTTTTCCGGGAAAACGGACTCATGGGATATACCTATCACCACAATCCCTGGTCCTACCTGTTTTTCGGGTATATCATCGTTTATTTTGCAATCTCACTCGTGCTGATTTTCCGGTGGGGTAAAAATACAGCGATACACAAGGTGAAGAAGCAGTCGCTGGTTATTCTTTCAACAATGGCTTTAAGCCTCATTGCCGGGATGGCCGAGCAGCTTCTTTTGCCCCGGTTTATGTATTACAGGGCGACCACGATCTCCCCCGTCTTAATGGCATTCTGGCTTGCCGGAATCCTCTATTCGATCACAAAATACCGTTTTCTGTCCCTCTCGCCGGAGCTTGTCTCGCACAACATCATCGCCAATATCGACGAATCAGTGATCCTGCTCGACAAGGATCTGAGGGTAATCTTTGCCAATAACAAAACCGAGGAACTGTCGGGGATGAAAAACATCGACCTTATGAACCGGGATTTTTCTGTGATCATCCGGGAACGGGAAAAGGTGAAAAAAAGGATAACCATTCTGCATAACGGCCAGGAGAGGGAGTTCACCTGCGGCATCCATTTCGGGATTGAGGACAGGGCCAGGCCGATGGATATGAAATTCATAGCCGTCTATGATGCTTACGACGACCTAACCGGGTACATGATGATATCGCGCGAGAACAGGGACAAAACCCTTTTCAGGACACGTTTTAAAATCACCGAAAGGGAGATGGAGATAATCGGGCTCGTGCTGTCTGGCCTGACAAGCCGGGAGATTTCTGGCAGGCTGAACGTGACCAAGAGAACAGTGGATACCCATGTGAACAACATATACAACAAGCTGGGCGTAAACAACCGGATGGAGCTCGCCAGAGAGACCGGCTATTACAATATATTCCCGGGAATCGGGGATCTGCTGTAAGCCGCGGTCAGACGGCATAATCGAATATTTTACAGAACACCTTCCCGCCTACGTACTTTTCACGATGACACAACAAGCCTTCCTGACTTAATTTTAAGTACTTAATACCGGGAGGCTTGATCCATGAAGAAAAACATAAGATCGCTGGTTATTATTCTCCTGTTAACAGGGATTTGCTCTCAATGCGGTGGAGGCAGCGGCGGTGGCGGCGATGCCGCAGGTACAACATCTGTCACCTTTGTTTCAGCGACTGCTCCGGGACAGATGGTATCCATAACTGCTGGTTCTGAAACAGTAAACGTGGTCTATGCAAACAGTTCATCGTCAGATATCGTGGTACCCATGAAAAGGGCAGAAACACTGACAGGCACCATTTCGAATAAATTCTTCATTGCAGAAACAGAGGTAAGCTACGGCCTGTGGAGTACTGTATACACATGGGCAACCGATACGGCCCGGGGAACCAATCGATACTATTTTGCCAATACGGGAACGATGGGAGACGGCACAGGAGACACCGCCCTGCACCCGGTAACTGAAATCAACTGGCGCGACGCGATGGTTTGGTGCAACGCATTTACTGAGTGGTACAACGCCAAGAACGGGACAGCATACGACTGTGTATATTACAGTGACAGCGGGTATTCGGCTCCCATACGCGATTCGAGAGACGGAAGTTATGGATCGAGTGTAAATACAACTGCAGGGAGTTTCGATAATCCCTATGTCAAGGCAGCAGCCGGGGGCTTTCGTCTTCCTACCAGCGTGGAATGGGAGTACGCAGCACGGTATCTTGGCACCGCTGCCCCGTCAACGGGAGACGATCTCGACAGTGAGTATGTGTCCCGAGGACACAACGACAGTTCCATTTCGGGATTACTCACATCCGGATATTACTGGACGCCCGGGGATTATGCAAGCGGCGCAACTGCCGGGGTCAGTGATACAACAGCAACCGACCTGGTCGCCTGGTACAACAGCAACAGCAGTTCATCCGCGCACGCCATAAAAGGGAAAGCGGCAAACACCCTTGGCCTTCGTGACATGAGCGGCAATGTATGGGAGTGGTGTTTTGACTGGAGGTCCAGTGAGATCCGCCTATTCCGCGGTGGCTCCTGGGATTACACGATCAATCATTTGAATTTAGGCGATGTGGATTTCGGTGGCAACCCGTATTACGAAACGTATAATCTCGGCTTCCGTTTTGCGAAAACTCGGTAAGGTTTCCCAGCGGCGGGAATATATATTGTTTCATCTTCCCGAAGTATAAGGCCCCCTGCAGGGAGGGAAATCTTTTCCGCCCGAGAGGACATACCTCAGTCCCGGCTCCCCTGGAGGGCATTCATCCCGCTGCAGAGATGGGTAACCGTCAGGACGTTCAGGACCATGTTCACGGTAACCACGAGGGGACCCAGGAAGGACACGGAGGAGAGGAAGAGGGAGAGAAGGGTCATCACGGAGGTCATGAAGAAGAGCTTCTCGGGCATTGCGGGGGCCGTGAGATTTCTCTCCCGGACGTAGGAGTTGTAATCCACCGCCCATCCCCACAGACACTGGAATGACCAGAAGAGGTTGAAGACCGGGATGAAGAGGTAACCCACAGCCTGTCCCGGTTTCGTGCGGGGCGTTCCATCCTGCAGCAGCCCCCAGGCCCGGTAGAGATAGACCAGGTAGACGACGATCCCCACAAGCAGGGATATGGCCCCGGCGATCATCAGAAGGGATTCCCCCAGTCCCTGGGACCGGCGGATAAAAGCCGTCATCACCAGCATCAGGACGTTCCCCACCATGATGAGCCCCAGGGGAAGCAGCGGATTGGCATAGTCCGGCCCCTTCCGAAGCTCCCCGGCGGTTGTTTCCACGGCAGGGGTTCTATACCATTCGTAACAGCCCCTCAGAAGGAAAAGGAAGGAGGCGAGCCTCAGGAGGCCGGAACAGACATTGTAAAAACCGAAAACGGGGATCCCCGTCCACGAGACCGACTGACCGGGCTGTGCCTGCCAGGTCCAGAAGAGGAAGATGTCCGCCAGCGCCAGAAGCAGCCCCAGGCTGAAGCTTTGAAAGAAGCTCCGTTCCCTGCCCCTTACGGCGCTGAGAGTGATCCCCGCAAGGAGCAGAATCATCAGGACGAAGGGGTTGATGAGCAGGCGCAGAAGGGTCAGAGGCATAAGCATATCGATATCCCTGTAACAAGTATTAGGCGGTCTTTCAACGGATCAGCATCAGGTCCTGGGGGAGCGAACGATCTCGTACAGCCCCGCGATGAGGGCCGTAAAACCCAGGAGATTGATCAGCGAGGTCACCAGCCAGAGCAGGCCCCGGGAGGGGTCCGCAAATGCATCCCCCAGAAGGTTCAGCTTCAGGAGGCTCATCAGGTAGACCCCCTGCGGGACGGCCAGGAGAATGAGCCCGGTTATGAACATTCCTCCGGACTTATGCGCATCCCTTTTCCTGACACAAAGAACGATACCGGCGATCAGAGAAAGGAGGATAAGAGCATACACTCCTGTCTGAAAGATTAACATGGCACTCATAGGTTCTCCCTCCCCGGTAGACTCGGCATGTCGGGACCATCCCTCTCCTTCTCTTTACAGGACGAAGGTCCCGGGACAGTTCCATTATGGAGGAGGAAAAAACTCCTGTCCAGTCTTTCTTTTCCTCCCGTCCCCCGGACGGGTGTCTTTTTTAGAAAGCCCCCCAGTAGACGTTTCCTCATTACTTCCTTTCCGCCCCCCCCGATGACGGGATAGAGAGACACCTCCGAAGAGAACACGGGGAGTATTGTTACTTATTTAATAAACGTCTGGAGGGTTTATTTTGAGCTGGATATAACGTCCAAAAATGAATAAAATTTTAGGCAACCCCACTACACAATACTTGACAGGCCGGGCGCAATAGTTCATATTAGCCCTTCTGGATGCTCCGCCATAGAGAGGAAGCGATCCGGATACGAGAAAACATACCGAAAAAAAAGATTTCTCCAAAAATGAACACATATCAGGGAGGCCTCATCCA
>CALCJG010000018.1 GCA_937967705.1 uncultured Spirochaetia bacterium | reverse complement strand
CAAGGACGATAGCGGCGGCATTGCAGAGACAGGGGACGAGGGCGTACAGAAGCCGCAGCGTGAGCACAACGCTCCCGGGCTGTTCCGTATTCGGTTTATATCCCGCGGCTCCAAGAACGGAAAGGCCTATCCCCACCCCCGCGGCGGCAGCGATCTTTTTCGCAAGGGACCAGATGCCGATATACTGCCCCTCCCTCCGTTCCCCCGTCATGAGCTCGTCGTAATCTATGACGTCGGCCTGAATGGAGGAGGGTATGGCCAGCGTGGCGCCGAATCCTATGCCGGAAAGCAAGACCAGTATTCCGTACAGGAGTTCATCGCCGGCCCCTAGGAGAAAGACGCCGGAGAACGCGCCGGTATTGATGGCCATCGCTGCAAGCCATGCCTGTTTCTTCCCGAATTTCCCGGAGATTTTTATCCAGAGGGGGAGAAACAGTATCCCCGTGAGGAAATAGATCAGGAGAAAAAGATCGGCCCTGTCGGAGCGGAGAACGTAGTCCACGTAATAGAGAATCAGCGTGGCCGGCATGTTGTTGCCTATGGCGCTTATCGTGTATGATATGAGGAGTATGATGAAGGGACGGTTCTTTCTTACGTAACTGAAACCCCGGAAGAAGCCTGTCGCCTCCGATGCCGCTTCTTTTTCCCGTAAAAAGAAGACGCACCATAAAGCGCTCAAGGCTATGAGAGGGGAATAGAGGATGGACATTATGAAGAAAACCTCGCCGTCCCCCGTGGAGGCCGTTCTGGAGCCCAATATGGTTTTAATCAAGGACGGCGAAGCCGCCGCGGTGAGTATTCCGAGAAGCAGAAAGCCGTCCCGGACGGCAAAGAGCGAGGTCCTTTCGTTGTAATCGAAAGTCAGTTCGGGTCCGAGGGATTCGTAGGGTACGGTTACGATGGTCCATGAAAGAAAGAGAAGGAAAACCCACGCGGCAAACCATGCTGTCGCCCCGGTGGAAGCAAGCCCCGGGGGGTTAAACAGGAAAAGAATCGAGGCGGAGACCAGAAGGGACCCCGCCAGTATCATGGGTCTCCGGCGTCCGAAACGGGTATGGGCCCTGTCGGAAGCGATGCCGATCAGCGGGTCCGTGAATGCGTCGAAGAGCCGTATGACGAGCAGTATAAGCCCGGCGGCTGCGACGGGAACGCCGAGGGTATCGGTGTAGAATTTCGGGATGTAGACATACACGGGTATGCCGATAACGGCAAGGGTGAAGGCGGGGAAGGCGTAGGATATTTTTGTGAAGAGGGTAAGTCTCTCCGTCATTATCATCTCCCCAGAAGCCTATCCCTGAATTTTTTGTCGATGGGGTTTTTGCCGATCCAGATGGAAAAAAAGGCCCTGGCAAAATCAACGCCGGCCACGGTTCCCAGGGGCTTTCCGTTAAGGTGAAGCGTTGTCCCCCTGTCGGGGATGTACTCGGCCCGGTACCGGTCGCCGGGTTTTACGGGCCTGTAGAGGCCGTTGAGTGTATTAATGCCCGTCCGGATGCGGTTGAATTCCGCCTCTGTGGTATTTCGTCTGATCATCTCTGCAGTCGACTTCCGGAAGTCTGCCGCGCTGATGTTGTGGAAATAATGGAGTTCCAGTATCTTCGGGGTGTTCCCCAGTACGGCGGAAGAGGGCGTCCCGTTCTCCATGTAGAGGGCCCCGGCGTAGGCCTTTATGACAAGCATGTAGTTCAAAACAGCGTAACCCCGGAGGTTCAGTTTCCGTTTCCCTGCGGAGTACTCCTCGCTGAAATGTACGCCTTCGATTACCGCCGGGCGGAGATTGGCCGTAATGGATAAGGTGATTGCAAGTATCGGGATGAATACTGCCGTTTTGATCTTTTTCATCTTCATGCCGTTCTCCCGTATGTTTTTAGAATCAACGATACTATTGAAACCCTTTTCTTTCCGCCGACGGGACAGCCGGCGGACGGCAATTTGCCGGTATGCTGCAAAAACCGTAACGCGGTAAGCCGGCTCCTCCTGTGCGGGCATTACAGAGGATCGATGCTTCAACCCCTCTTCCTCGTCAATTATAACACAATGTATCCCTCTCTTCGAAGAATTACAATAGTAAAAAAACATTTTTGATATAATATTATTAATTGGACTTTTTCCGTTTTTACTGATATAAGATTAGTGGGTAAATTTTAAGAACTTCGGGAGGGTGGAGATGTCCTTTTTTCTGTCTCAGGTTTTCGTTAAAACAGCGGCCGTCTCGGCGGTCATCTTTATCGCTCTGGATCTCCTCTGGCTTGCGGTTGTCGCCAGTCCGTTTTATTTAAAACATTTCGGTTATCTGGCGCAGGTCGAAAACGGTAAGATCGTTTTTAATCTCTATGCCGGCCTCCTTGCTCAGGTGATCATCTCCCTGGCGATCGTGTCCGTCATCAGTCTGGCTCTGCGTTCGAATGATTCACTGCTGACTTCGGTAATCTCCGGGGCGCTGGCGGGTTTTGCTTTATATGCAACCTATGACCTCACAAATCTGTCTTTTGTTAAGGGGTATGGTGTGCTGATGTCCGTCGTGGATATCGCCTGGGGGACTCTCCAGGGGGTTTTCTCCGGGTTTTATGTCTTCTTTCTCATGAAATATTTTTCCTAAGAAATAAAAAAAGGGAGGGAATGTGGCAAAAAAGAGACTGAATATCGCAGTTGTGGGTTCGGGGGTGGCGGGTCTTACGGCCGCATATATTTTGAACAGGGAGCATAGCGTAACCGTTTTCGAGAAGAACGATTATGCCGGGGGGCATACCCATACCATTGTGGTCGATACGGGGCCCGACCGGGGCACCCCGGTAGATACGGGATTTATCGTGATGAACCATGCCAACTACCCGCTGTTTACGAAACTCCTGTCCCGGCTGGGCGTCGGGCTTCGCGACAGCGACATGTCCTTCGGGTACCATTGTGAGGAAACGGGGCTGCAGTACTCCAGCCGGGGCCTGAGCGGTCTCTACGCCCAGCGGGGGAATATCGTGAGCCCCAGGTTCCAGCGCATGGTGTATGATCTCCTCCGTTTCTATAAACACGCGAAGTCTGATCTGGAGACGGGCGCCGCGGCTTCCCTGACTCTGGGGGAATACCTGAGAAAGAGGGGATTTTCCGATATTTTCATCACCCATCATATTCTTCCCATGGGGTCGGCCATCTGGTCGACGCCGGACGATGAGATGATGGACTTCCCGGCAGATTCCTTTTTCCGGTTTTTTAACAACCATAAGCTCCTCAGCCTGACGGGGCAGCATGTGTGGAGGACGGTCGTAGGAGGGAGCCATACTTATGTCGGGGTAATCCGGGAAACCCTTAAAAAGGACGTTCTCGTCAGCAGCCCGGTGATATCAGTGATGCGGAAAAAGGGATCCGTAAGGATCAAAGCGAAGGGGAGGAAGGAGGAGTCCTTCGATGTGGCGATTATAGCGGCTCATGCCGACGAGGCGCTCAAGCTCCTCGGGGATCCCACCGATGACGAGAAGAGGCTGCTTGGCGCGTGGAGATATCAGATGAACCGTACGGTGCTTCACACGGATGAAACCCTTATGCCGACCAATGTGAATGCCATGGCCTCATGGAATTTCATCCGGAGCGCCGGGAAGGAAAAGGGGTCGCCCCTTACACTGACCTATCACATGAACAGGCTCCAGGGGCTGAACACGGTCAACCAGTATTATGTTACGCTCAACAGCGTCAAAGAGATCCCGAAGGGGAAAATTATCGCTTCCATGGACTACTATCACCCCACCTATACCTTCCAGTCGATGAACACCCAGAAAGAGCTGCACAGACTTAACGGAGTCAACGGAACCTATTTCTGCGGAAGCTACTTCGGATACGGATTTCATGAGGATGCCGTGAGGTCGGGGGTGGAGGTCGCCAGACTTCTGGGGGGCGATCTGTGAGGTCCCGTATCTACACGGGGGAGGTGATGCATGCCAGAGTGCAGCCGGCGAATCA
>CALCJG010000017.1 GCA_937967705.1 uncultured Spirochaetia bacterium | reverse complement strand
TCCTGTCGCGTTCACGCTTCAGGGTGATGCTCTCTTCGGAGATAATCTCCCCGGGCAAACCGGATACCAGTTTAAGGTTCAGAGTGTCGAGGCTGCCGGCCGTAACCCCGAAGATGTCGAAGAGGTTCAGCACGGTCTGAAGCCGGTGATCGGCGCGGTGCTTGTAGACCAGTTTCTCCTGCAGGTCCTCGTAGGTGTGGGAGTTGAGCGCGTCCCCCAGGGATTCCATCAGGCGGTACGCGCCCCTGATGAAGGGCGCGTCGGGGGTTTTCCATTCCAGGAACTGTATCTGCACGGCGAGGTCGTCCTCGCGGTACATGAGGGCGCACCGCGAAGGCAGGCCGTCGCGCCCCGCCCTGCCGATCTCCTGGTAGTACGACTCGATGGAGGCGGGTATCTCGGCGTGGATGATCATGCGGATGTCGGGCCTGTCGATCCCCATGCCGAAGGCGTTGGTGGCGAGCATCAGCGCGTCGGGAGCGTCAAGGAATTCCCTCTGCACCGTGCGCCGCTTCTCCGGGTTGAGCTTCCCGTGGTAAACCCGGAATCGGACCCTCTTCATTTCGAGCCAGGCGGCAAAACGTTCGATACTGCCGATCAGATTGAAGTAGACGATGGCCGCCCCCTTCCTTTCCCCGAGCAGTTTGTGGACGGCTTCGAACTTTTCCTCATCGTGGATGAAATGATGCGTCTCCAGGGAAAGGTTGTGGCGGCATATCCCCTCATTGAATATCCTCATCTCCGAAGGGGCGATGCCCGTCTTCCGGATGATATCATCCTGCACCTCCCGCGTGGCCGTGGCCGTGAGGGCAATCGTCACGGGGTTGCCCAGCACTTCCCGGAATTCGCCGATGCGGGAGTAATCCGGCCGGAAGTCATTGCCCCACTGGCTCACGCAGTGCGCCGCATCGAGGGCGAGGAGTGATATCTTTCTCTTAGAAATCACCTCGAGGAATTCCCGGTTCCGGAAACGTTCGGGGGCAACATAGAGGAGCCTGTATCCGCCCCCGGCGATGGTGCGGTACCGGCGGGCCCGCTCCGCCCGGTCCAGGGAGGAGTTGATATACTCCGCGTCGACGGAAAGGCGCTTCAGGGAATCGACCTGGTCCTTCATGAGCGATATGAGGGGCGATATCACCACCGTGAGGCCGTCCATGACCAGCGCCGGGAGCTGATAGCAGAGCGATTTGCCCATGCCCGTGGGCATGAGGACGAGACTGTGGCCGCCCTCAAGGACGCGGCCGATGATCTCCTTCTGCGAGGGGCGGAAGTCCCGGATTCCGAAGGTCTCTGTGAGCACCGCGTGGAGATGTTGTTCCGTAATATGCATGGTCTGCCCGTTCAATGGATTTCCCGTTACCGTATGTCGATAGACAGGTTTGCCGCCTCGACCATTTCCGGCCGGGACACGGCCTCTGCATGGTGGCTTGTTTCAGGGGTCTGATGTCAAGGGATTTTTTTTGGGAGGGGGTGGTTTCTTCGTCTCTACGTTTCCAATCGGGGGGATTCCCTCGTCCTCTCCGAGGGGGTATTCTTTTCTCCCCTGCGGGTGAGGGACCGCGGGTTTCCTTGCGGGGTGGGACCTGGTTGCCCCCGGGCAGGGGGGCTTGTCCCTTACAAAGAATTCTTTCGAAGGAGGGGGGGGGCGGCGGCGATATCCCCTCCTGCACCGATGGTCTCAGATGGGCTGAAGCCGACGCCGGCACTTTATCCTTTATTCATTGTCTTCAGTGTATTCTCCACAGCCTCTGCTATCATCCTGACATCGTCCTCAGAGATGGTCAGCACAGGCCTCAAGACCACGCTGCTGCCATTCACCCGGCCGCGAGCACAGACGAACCCCGATCCTCCCGCCTCGACACAGAACCGTCTTGCGTTGACCTCATCCTTCATCGTGATGGAAAACAGGAGCCCCTTTCCTTCTATTCCGCATACCATCCCTGGGTAGCGTGTGGAAATTCCGTCAAGCCTTTCAAACAACAGTCCGCCCATTCTCCGGGCATTTTCCCAGGGGCGTTCCGCAACATACAGATCGATTGCGCTTACCGCCACCCGGCAACCCACGTCGTGACCGCCGAAGGTGCACAGGTGAATGAGCGGGTGTTCGTCGAAGAATGATTTCAGTCTTCCGGTGAATGCGATGGCCGTCATGGGGAACATACCTCCGGTAATAGCTTCCCCGAGCACGGCGATATCCGGAATGAATTTGAAACAATCGAAGGAAAACCTGTACCCGGTCCTTCCAAATCCCGTTTGCGACTCATCGACGATTAAAATGGCGCCTGCCTCATCGCAGAGCCTCCTCAGTGAAGCATAGTATTCCTCTTCCGCATAACGGCATCCGTTTTCCGCCTGAACGGTCTCAAGGACAAAAGCAGCGGTATTCTTCGTCAACGCTCTTCGTGCAGCATCTACATCCCCAAAAGGAACAGCTGTTATCTTCGGAATGCCCTGCCCGAACAGGTCCCTTTCACAGCAGTCGGACATTCCCAAGGAAAATCCAGTATGACCGTACCATCCGCCGTCAACGGTTATTATTTCAGAACGGCCGGTGAAACCCCGGGCAAGCTTACAGGCGGCATCCATGGCCTCGCCCCGCACCACGGTGAAAAGCGCGCATTCCAGCGCGGGAGGCATGAAGGAAGCGAGCCTCTGCGCCAGCATGGCCTTCTCCTCCGATATGGCGATAAAGTTGCCCTGATCGGTCTGCCGAGCCGACTCCCGCAGAACCCGCAGCAGGTCCGCCCTACCCCTTCCAAGGTTGAACGATCCGGCGGATGTGAAGCAATCAATATATTCCTTTCCGGTTGAATCGACTAAAACGCTACCATGCCCGCCCTTCTCGAGCATGGCAAGGCCTTCCGATTTTATCCTTTCAATAAGCCCCTTCGAAAAAACCGATGCGGCGTCCCTGAGCAGGCTTTCCCATTCCCCGATATTTTTGTTAATGGATGTATTCATAGTTATCCCCCCTGTATCACAGTAGTCTATGCAAGATGAAGTTTCCGCAAAAAGTTGTTTACAGCGATAAGCACGTTCACGTTGTTCAGGATATTCCTGAAAATCATAACGCGCGCAAGCGGCAGCATCAGAGCGAGATAGAAGCGCATTCCCTTCACTGCATGCTCGATCTTCAGAAGGATGCTGTCAATATCCCTCTCCACCGCAGTGATGGGGATCATGAACCTCATGACCTGAGGCGCGTTTCCCGAATAGGCGGCAAATACGCCCTCCTTGGCGAGGTTGTCCGCCATGAGCACACCCATGAACTCGTGAAGATATTCAACGCCAAGCATGAGCCCCTTTCCTCGGATTTCCCGTATAATCTTCGGATTCTTTTCCATCAATCTATCGAGGCCCTTTCGGAACTTATCGCCCATCCGCCCAGCGTTTTCCCAGACGACATTATCCACAAGGTAATCGATCACTTTCGAGGACACGATGCACCCGATTTCGGAGCCCCCCCCGAAAGAGTCGTGAAAACCAGGATGTGCGTCGACGAATCCGTTCAGGATATCGATGTCCCTATAGACGACCGCGCCATTGGGATAAACCCCGCCGCTGATCGATTTCGCCAGTGTCATGATATCGGGCACTACTCCTGAATATTCACTGTAGAACAGACGGCCCGTACGCCCGAAACCCGTTTGTATCTCATCGAAAATGAGCATGATACCCAGCTCATCGCAGAGAGATCTCAACCCCCTCAGGTAATCGTCGCTCCCGACGTGAATCCCTCCTTCCCCCTGAACTGGCTCAAGGATTATAGCAGCTGTGTCCCGTGACACGGCCTTTCGCATCGCATCCAAGTCGCCAAAAGGAACATAGATAAAGCCAGGTTTCAACGGGAGAAAAAGCTGCTTATAGTAGTCTTTTCCTCCCGCCGAAAGGCTGAAACCTGAATGCCCATGATAAGCGTTTACCATTGAAACGATGCTTTTTCTGCCAGTCGCCCCGAGTGCGAGCTTGAGAGCACACTCTATGGAATCCGCGCCGCTTCCCGTGAGCACAACCCTGTTGAGGTCGCCCGGGGAAACCGCTGCCAGTTTTTTTGCGAACTCTATCTTGTTGCGGGAAAGCACCATGTAATTCCCCATGTCCGATATATCCGGATCATCGAGGGCCTTGATCACTTCCCCGTTCATCCTACCTACGTTGAAACATCCCGCCGATGAGAATGCGTCAATGAACTGCCTCCCCGATGTGCGGTCCTCGAAACCTATACCACTCCTTTCCGATTCGAGGATATCGAGATGCCCCGCAGCTAGAAAGCGTATCTGATTTTTTGATATATGCTTTCCGAAAAGTTTGAAAACCTGTTTGTTCAAACGCAGGATTCCGGCAGAGATCTTTTTTTTCATAACATCCCCCTCTGTGGTTTTACGCAATTTTCTCATCGCAGAATTTCATACCATGCGCAAGGGCAACCGCTTCATTGGAAAGCCGGCCCATGCAGACATTAAGCCCCTTTCTCAGAGCCTGTATCGAGCGCATCGCCCCTTCGGCGCCCATGTCGGCAATTTTCACCGCATAGGGAAGCGTCACGTTGGTCAGCGCATACGTTGATGTAAACGGCACAGCCCCCGGCATGTTCGCCACACAGTAGTGAACCACACCGTTTTCAGAGAAAATCGGATCTCCGTGAGTTGTTGGCCTGCTCGTCTCGGCACATCCGCCCTGGTCGATCGCAATATCAACGAAGGCAGATCCCTTTTTCATGAGATTGAGATCGTCCCTGCTTATAAGTTTCGGAGCCTTAGCCCCCGGGATAAGTACCGCGCCAATCACAAGATCGGATTCTGAAAGGCACTGGCGGATATTTGCAGCGCTTGACATGAGCGTCTCAACACGTGAGTGAAAAATGTCTTCTAGATAACGCATCCTGTCCGCGCTCACATCGAGGATGGTCACCCTCGCACCCATACCCGCAGCCAGGTGCGCTGCGTTGATTCCGGACACTCCACCCCCGATTATGGTAACTCTTGCCGGCCTGACGCCGGGTACACCAGCGAGTAGAAGCCCCCGCCCGCCGTTGACCGCCTCCAGGCAATGGCATCCAGCCTGGACGGAGAGCCGTCCGGCAACCTCGCTCATGGGCGTAAGCAGCGGCAGTGATCCGTCATCCCCCTGCACCGTTTCGTAGGCGATACCGATAACCTTCCTCTCCAGCAACGCCTGTGTCTGAGGCTCATCCGCAGCAAGGTGCAGGTATGTAAAGAGTATCTGCCCCTCTCGCATACGGGGATATTCCTCCCGTATCGGTTCCTTGACCTTGATGATCATCTCCGATTCCTCCCAAACACGTTCGGCCGTGTCACTGATCACCGCCCCCACAGCGATGTAGTCGGAATCGGTTATTCCCGAACCGACGCCCGCATCCTTTTCAATGAGGACGTTATGCCCCCTGCCTACAAGTTCCGCGACCCCGGTGGGAGTCAGGGCCACACGTTTCTCCTGAGGCTTGATTTCCTTTGGTACTCCAATCTTCATGCTTATCTCCCTAAAACTATTATTGTGTTCCCGCGACATTGATATCAATGCCGATTACCGGGAATTAAAGCCTATTAAGCAATACCTACACAAGTCTCAGAAATAAATGCCGGTTTTCCCTTACATATAATATATACATACGAATGACTAACAATAAATTTGAAGATTTACCCTCTCATTTCATTTCCCATAGATCCAGCCTATTAAAAATTTAAACAACCGCATACCCTGCTCATATCTTTAGCCCCAGCAGATCCCGGGCATTATGGAATAGCAATCGCTCCTCAAGCGCCTTGCTACCCCTGCATGCCATGCGGACAGCCCTCAATGCAGGAATTCTGTTTCCGAAGGGCCAGTCCGAGGCATACATTACTTTTTCATCTCCAAAGGCTTCCACGAGCTTCTTTATCCTGCGGGAAGATTGAAAGCTCGTATCAAACCATACGTTATGGCATCCCCGCAGCCGCTTGATCACCTCCGCCCACTGGAACAGACCGCCATGACCTATGATGAACCTGATATCAGGGAATGTTTTCACCAGGGCTTCAATGAGATATATCCTGCCATATTCGGGAACGTTGCGCCCACTATCCTTTTTAAGGTAATAACTTGCAACGCCAGCGTGAGTGAGAACCGGTTTACCCAGAGAAGAAAAGACCTGAAGCGCTTCGAACATTCTCCGATCATCCGGGCTGACCGACTGTATCACCGGGTGCAGTTTTAGCCCCCACGCACCCCGCTTTATATCATCCTTAAGCCTGTCAATCGCATTATCCCAACGGGTAAAATCAACGGTTGTAAAGGGCAGTATCCTCCGGTCCCTTTTCTGAGATGTCAGCAGATTATCAAAATCGACATGCGGCGCGATGGGCATGCAGACAGAGAAGTCCACGCGGGCCTCGTCCATTGACACCCTGGATTTCCCCCGAAAATCAGGACACTCAGTTAAGCTTAGAACCGATATTAAGT
>CALCJG010000016.1 GCA_937967705.1 uncultured Spirochaetia bacterium | reverse complement strand
CCACATAAATAATTCTCTCTTATACGATTTTTTCCACCAGACCCGTTGTACCGTTGATCCGTATTTTGTCATTATTTTTCAATTTTTCGGTAATGCCCCGAAGACCCACAACCGTAGGGATCCCCATCTCCCTGGCTACAACGGCTGAGTGCGACAGGACGCTCCCCCTCTCAATGACGATACCGCTGACTGATGGGAAAAGGGGAACCCATCCAGGATCCGTACGCTTGGTCACAAGAATTTCTCCGTTCAGATCAGCATCCTCCGGCATCAACACGATCTTGACCAGACCTTCCACCTCACCGGGGCTGCAGGGAACTCCCCTGAAGGTATTATTTGATTCGGTTTCCTCTCCGTTCTCAGTCATTTCATCAGTCAATATCTCCACGTAATTATTTCGGTATATATCCCCAAAGAAATACATCCGCTCGGGGGTTTCGAGAGTCTTATGCGCCTCGCATTCCCGCCTGCGAAGCTTGACGATGTCCCTGATGATCCCCGTATTGAGAGAACGGCCCTCCACAAACTCAAAGAGCTCATGGACATGCATATAGAAAACATCCGAGGCATCCCTTATCAATCCGTCCCGGCAGAAATTTCGACCCATGGCGTTGAACATATTGCGAATGATGCCGAAAATTTTGGTCCGCATGAATCGCAGCTCCTCCCGGTTTTTAATGGCGCTCCTGGCATTTCTCAGAATCATTCTCATCAGGAGACCTCTGAATCCTTTAACATGCCGGTACAGGATTTTTTCCGCTTCAGCCCGTATTTCTCTCTCCCTCCTTTCCATCATCCCTAGATCAATCGCTTCCTTCCTGAGATAGTTTTTAAGGGTGGTAAAAAGAAAGCGGGGATTCTCCTTGAGCGAGGATTCCTCGAGTTTCAACTCATTCATGCAGCGGAAACCCCATCGGGACAGGTATTCTTTTATGAGTCCCCGGACATCGCCCAAGGCCTCATCCTCCCCATGAAGAATCAGCTTCTCAAGCCTATCCTCTCTTTCCCGGGCAAATAGATCGATAAGCGCCTTCTGTTCTCTGATCCAGTTGGCCATGGTGATGATATCCCGGGTGGGTTTCGTGCTCTCCATATCACCCTCACCGCTGAGAAGATTGTTCTGCAGATTCGCATTGTCGGGAAGATTGATTTTTTTGATCATGCCGCTTAAAAGACCATAGAAGATCATGGTGTAAAAGTCATTTATGATGGGAGCCTTCCAGTCCTTGAGAATATTCTCCACAAAGTGCTGATAGAGATTGAGCAGTTCCCGATTGTTGTAATTCTCAAATTTTTCATCCAGATAAGGAACGGTCACCCTGTTGAAGTTTTCAATAAACTTGGTCCGCTTCTTCTTCAGGAGAAGAAAACTGAACAGGATTCTCGCCACCCCTCCCAGCAGTTTGGGAAGTTCCACAAAAAACCTTCTTGCAGCCGATAGCTTTTCCTCCATCTCAATATTCGCAGAACTCTTGACCCCCATCATGTTTTCCATGAATTTGCGGTTGAAATTGTAACCGGGCAGCAGCTGAAGACAGGTATACCAGCTGTTGAGATTGTAATAGACTCTCCCGTTGATATACGCCAGCATGTTGCGGAACACCTCTGCCATGCTGTCAATTTGCTTCTGAGGAGTCCCCATTATGTTGAAGAACTGCCGGTAAACGGTATCGTAAACCGTACTGGCAAAGGAAAAGGTAAGGGGACTCGTTACACCGGAAAAGCTTTCGATGATATTGGAATTGTCAAAGATCGTCCGGTATTCGGACTTGTTTACATGGCTGAGGATGGTCACCGGCCTCGATTGGAGTATGAAGAGCTCACCTTCCCGGAAACACCATTCGATATCCTGCGGAATGAACCCGAAAATCCGTTCTATCTCCCTGCCCCGGGCAGCCAGCAGTTTTACGGTTTCTTCGGACATACATTCAGCAACAATCCTCGCCGTTTCTACGGATACCTTTTTTGTTCCCCGTCTGTTTACCTCATCGAAGATTATCATTTCGAGCTTTTCTGCAATCTTCTTTGAAACGATCTCATTTTTCTCATTAACCACCCAGAGGTCGGTATCCAGCTCACCAGACACAATTCCCTCCCCAATACCATAAGTGGCATTGATGAGGATCTCGTCGGTATTGTTATTCAGGGGATTCCCGGTAAACAGAACACCGGAGACATCCCCAAAAATCATCTCCTGAACAATAACGGCGGGCCTGACCCCCTTGAGGGGAAGACGTGCATGAAACCGGTAGGAAAGAACACGCTCTGCATAGGCCGAAATGAAACACTTTCGAACGATCTCGTAGAATCCCCTGTCAAAGGGAACATAGAGAAAACTCTCCATCTGGCCGGCAAAGGAATGACTTCGGGAATCCTCGTCAACCGCTGAGGATCGTATGGAAAAGTATCGTTGTTCCATTGAGCCGAAGAGGTCCCGGAGAGAGGATTCCATCAATTCCTTCAACTTTTTGGAAAAACGTCTCCCCTCAATCATATTGATAAGTTTTTTAGACAGCCCGGCCAGATCTCCCTGCTTCATCGGTCTCCCCAGCAATCGATCCATGGAAGGGAGAGATTCCCCCATAAACTCTTCGAAATAGGCCGTTGTGAGAGCCATCCAGGAGGGAACCGGCATTCCCTTTGCCGTCAGTATGGCGAGATTACCCGCCTTACCACCCAGCTGGGAAACCGTCGGCTGTGCATCCCCTCCGGGGATAAAGATCAAATCCTTCATCGTCCTCATAATCACCTTATCATACTTATATTGATAAATATCTACTCATCCCTCCCCGTGAAGGATTATCTCAACGGTTCATCAATGCCAGAAAGATTAATCTCTTTCCAGGAATGCCCTAAGATCATCTGGACGTCTTGCGATGGGGCATCGGGGAAGGGAATTTAAAAACATCCTGCCGTAACCCTTGTTCAGGATTCGCGTATCGAGAACGGCAACCACTCCCCGGTCCTCACGGCTTCGTATCAACCGCCCGAAACCCTGCTTGAAACGGATGATTGCCTCCGGAAGGTGAAGGGCGCTGAACGGATTCAGGCCCCGCTCAGTAAGCCTTTCCGTCTTTGCCTGAATTACGGGTCGATCGGGGACGCTGAAGGGAAGCCGGGTGATGATGACTCCCCGAAGCAGATCTCCGGGGAGATCGATACCCTGCCAGAAGGAATGGGTCCCCAGCAGGATGGACCCTTCCTCTCTGATGTATCTGTCCATGAGCTCTGGTACCGGACAATCACCCTGGATGTGAAGACGGTTTTCGATAAGACCTTCCAGTCTGCCCCGCAGTTCACGCATCATTTTGTAGGAGGTAAAAAGAAGAAGACAGTTACCCTCAAGCAGTGTTACGATTTCAGCCGACCATGAGGCCAAATGGTCCACATATCCCTCCCGATCCGGCTCCAGTCCGCCTTCCGGTATATAGAGAATCGTCTGTGTCTCATAATTAAAAGGAGATGTGAGATAGAGGCTTTTATATCCTTCCAGACCCAGCTTACCGGAGGTAAAACTGAAATCCTCATTTACCGCCAGGGTAGCGGAGATATAAGCGGCCGTATCATAATAGCCGTTCACCTCTCTTCGCATTATTTCTGAAACCTCAACCGGCTGACCCCGAAGATGCAGATCGCCTAGCAGTTCTGTCTCATTCTTTTCCAACCAATATACAAAATTTTCATCCGATTGATAAACGTAATATGTTAAGTTCTGTAGAGAATCAAAGAGTTTTCCCCGGGCAATATCCAGCTCAAAGGTGAGATGATCATCGATAGAACCCTGATCAATACTTTCGAGAATCTGGAAAAACTCCTTTAAAGTTTCGATTAAGGGAATCCCTCCGGGGAGGACTTCTCGTAGACGTATAAACATCCTGTCCCCAGTCAGCCGATTCCTCAACTCTTCAAAGAAGAGACCAGCCTCCTTTTCAGCCCGTCCGAGGACCTTAACCGCCTCGGTTTTCATTTTCCCGGAAAGAACATGATCCACGAGATCCTTACGCCGTCCACCACGACGATGGAAGCGGTGTATATTATCCAGGAGCCCGTTATAACTCACATCAAACCCGAGCTGATCCGAGGCGATCTCCTCCGCAGAATGGGCCTCATCGAAAATAACCAGATCAAAATCCGGCAGATAGGTCTTTCCCGATGCGATATTGGAGAAAAAAAGATAATGATTCATTATCAGCACCTGGGAGTCAGCCCAGGATTTCCTCACCCGCTGGAATACGCAATCCCTCTGATGGGGACAGTTATATCCCCGGCAGGCATCCGGTTCCCTTGCGATTTCACTCCAGACTCTATCCGGTATTCGTACGTCAAAGCGTGAAAAGACATCACGTTTCGCAAATTTCTCCTGTAATTTCTGCAGATAGTCAAGATGGGAAGCATCCAGCTTTCCCGACTTTGCAGTAAGCTCAAACCTTCTCAAACAGGGATAGTTGGAACTGCCCAGACAGAGGGAATACTTGAATGCCCCATCATGATATTTACCGATGATTTTTGCAGCCGTAGGCATGTCCTTGTCCAGGATCTGTTTTTGCAGGGCTTTCGTTTCGGTACTGATGGCTATCCTTTTATTGTTCTTCAGGCAATAGATCAGGGCAGGTATCAGATAGGCCAGGGTTTTCCCGATCCCGGTACCCGCCTCGACCATCCCGCATTCTCCCTCCCAGAACCTTTCATACAGGAACTCCGCCATCAACAGCTGCTCATTGCGAAACTCAAATCTATCATGAAGGCGCTGCAGATGCCCCTCTTTTCCAAATATCTCAATCATCGGTTCCATGCCAGTGATTCCCTCTTCCTTCCATGGTGATTATAACTCCAGAGATAATTATTCAATCACATTTTTCCAATATTCTACACCACAGATAAACCAATATCCCAAGAAGTTTCCGAAGGAAAAATAAAAAGGGCGGTATCCTGAGATACCGCCCTTGTTTTTCAAAATTAGAGTGTTTGTCTTACTTCTGTACCGCCTTAGCGCCGTCAACAAGAATGTCAACAACGGAAGGATCAGCCAGAGTAGAGGTGTCGCCGAAGTTCTTTCTGTCGAAATCACCAGCTGCGATCCTCTTGAGGATACGTCTCATGATCTTGCCGGATCTGGTCTTGGGAAGTGCATCCGCCCACTGTATGATTTCAGGAGTAGCGATGGGTCCAATCTCCTTTCTTACATGAGCGACAAGTTCCTTCTTCAGATCGTCGCTTTTCTCCACGCCGGTATTCAGCGTTACGAAAGCGTAGATGGACTGACCTTTGATGTCATGAGGATAACCGACAACGGCGGACTCAGCAACCTTGGGATGAGATACGAGAGCGGACTCTACCTCAGCGGTTCCCATTCTATGTCCGGATACGTTGATAACGTCGTCAACGCGGCCGGTAATCTGATAGTATCCGTCTTTGTCTCTGCGGCATCCGTCACCGGTGAAGTACTTGCCGGGGAACTGCGTGAAATAGGTGTCGAACATCCTCTGAGGATCTCCATAAACGCCGACCATCTGTCCGGGCCAGGACCGGTTGATGCAGAGGTTTCCTTCACATACGCCCTCAAGGGGTTTGCCGGCATCGTCAACGATACTGGGCTCTACGCCGAAGAAGGGTACGGTCGCCATAGCGGGTTTGATGTCGATAGCACCGGGCAGCGGGGTGATGAGAATACCGCCGGTTTCTGTCTGCCACCATGTGTCAACGATCGGGCACTCGCCGCGGCCGATTTTGTTGTAGTACCAATTCCATGCTTCGGGGTTCAAAGGCTCGCCAACAGAACCGAGGAGCTGGATGGATTTGATGTTGTGCTTGTCAACCCAGGAATCGCCTTCTTTGGCAATGGCGCGGATAGCGGTAGGAGCAGTATAGAAAATATTAACCTTCCATTTCTCCACAACCGCCCAGAACCGACCGAAATCCGGATAGCTGGGAACACCTTCGAACATGAGGGAGGTGGCGCCGTTGGCCAGAGGTCCGTAAACGATATAGGAGTGGCCGGTTACCCATCCGATGTCGGCTGTACACCAGTACACATCACCATCATGATAGTCGAAGATCATTTTGTGAGTCATAGCTACATAAGTGAGATATCCACCGGTGGCGTGCATAGCCCCTTTGGGTTTTCCGGTAGAACCGGAGGTATAGAGGATGAAGAGAGGATCAGTGGCATCCATCTGCTCGGGTTCGCAGGTGGCGCTGGCTTTAGCCATCTCCTCATGCCACCATTTGTCGATTTTGTCATTCCATTTGCACTGAATCTTGTCACCCACGCGTTTGACAACGATGTGGAGTTTGACATTGGGACATTCCGTAATGGCCTTATCGGAATTGTCCTTCTGGGGAACGGCCTTGGCGCCACGAAAGGTACCGTCGCAGGATACGATAACGCGGCTGTCGCAGTCGTTAACACGGTCCCGCAGAGCTTCGGCAGAAAAACCGCCGAAAACAACGGAGTGAACCGCTCCGATTCTCGTACAGGCCAGGATACCAATGGCAAGCTCGGGAATCATGGGCAGATAGAAAGTTACGCGATCGCCCTTCTTAACGCCGTTCGTTTTTAAAACATTGGCGAACTTACAAACTTCTGCATGAAGCTGTTTGTAGGTGAAGGTTTTGTCTTCTGTGGGCTCATTGCCTTCCCAGATAAGAGCTACCTGGTCGCCTTTCTTCTCCAGATGTCTGTCAAGACAGTTGTAAGATACGTTCAGCTTTCCGCCGGGGAACCATTTGATCCGCAGATCGCTGGAAGAATTCCCATACTTGCAATCCTGAACCTTGTCCCATTTCTTGAACCAGGTCACATACTCCTCGGCTTTTTTTGCCCAGAAAGCATCGGAATCAGCAAGGGATTCCTTCCACATCTTCTCGTACTCTTCGCGGCTTTTAATATAAGCCTTCTGTCTGAATTTCTCTGGAACCGGATAGATTTCCTTAAGAGTAACTTCTGCCATCTATTACCTCCGAAAAATTTTTATTATTCTTTATCGGGTACCGGCAAACTCCTTCGTTAAAAGCAGTATTGCCTGATACTACATCTGGCATACCCAATATTGTCTCAAAAGGAATGAACGGCTTAACACCTTTCTTTTAAATAACCAGCAATCATTCTGTCATATTCCGAGGTGGTTTCATAAACCTTCACGGCAAGCCTGAAATTGGTTTCCCGTGACACCACTCCACCATGACTCTTCATCTCGTCGATGACAGTCTTGTAATCCGCAGGATCAATGATGACCGTAACGCTCTCAAAATTCTTCGCAGCAGAACGAAGCATGGCTGGCCCGCCGATATCTATGTTTTCTATGGCGTCTTCCAGTGTACAGCCCGGTTGTGATATGGTTTTCTTGAAGGGGTAGAGATTGACCAGAACCATGTCAATCTCCTCTATATTATGCTCTTTCATGACTTTGACATGTTCGGGATTGCTGCGCAGACCAAGAAGGCCTCCATGAACCTTGGGATGGAGTGTCTTTACCCTGCCGTCCATCATTTCAGGGAATCCAGTATGTTCCGATACATCCTTGATGGTTAGCCCGGCATCACGCAGCATCTTTGCCGTTCCACCGGTGGACAGAATCTTTACCCCCTGGGCCGCCAGTTCTTTGGCGAATTCCATCACTCCCGTTTTGTCCGATACACTGATAAGAGCCAGCTTGATCTTAGCCATAATATCTTAACAAATCACCTGTATTGTTTATATATCAGCGCAGCAAAGGCCAATTTGAGTCCATTTGAATTGGTGGTAGTAAAAAAACAAGCATTTTTTCGGCTTTTAGACATCCGCAAATTATTAATTAGAAAAACATCCCCACCTCCTTAAAAAAAGAGTCATATTGCTTGACGCTATCAAAAATATTATCTATATTATTTTCTGCAAACGACATCTGGGGACGATCCAGGTTTCGACTGCAATGATGCGTCTATGGTGGCATGTCGAGCGCCGTCATCTCGTAAAAAATGGCGGAACTAAATTAAACGCAAACAACGAATTTGCACTAGCTGCTTAAAAGCGGCTGGCGTCTTCAGGAGGCTTGCTCCTCTGGGGTGCCTGAAGGCGTAAAATACAGAGGATAGCCAAGGTTCCTGTTCCCGGAACATGAGCGAAACCAAAGGGAACCAGGCCCTGAGAACGGTTCTCATTCCCGGTCGAGGGGCTTAAAACCAAAGGAATGAGATAAGCATGTAGAGGCCATAGGGGTGTGTTGTAGGACGCGGGTTCGACTCCCGCCGTCTCCAAATTATCTGGAATCCCCTCCATGGAAATGGTCCATGGAGCGGGAAAGACCCAGCGAATAGGAGAGTTTATCCTCCAGAGAAGTGGGTAAGAGCTTTAAAAAAGGAATGAGTTTAACAACAAAGGGAAGCCTGACATAGGGCTTCTCTTTTTTTACAGCCTTGAGAACGGCCCCTGCAACCTCTTCGGGAGAGAGGACCCTGCTGAAAAGGGGTTTTCTGAATCCCTGGAACATCCCGGTATTGATAAAGGAAGGGCATACACAGGTGACATGAACTCCCCTGCACCCCATTTTTTTCAGTTCGAGACGCAGCGAATCCGTAAATCCCACAAGGCCAAACTTGCTGGCGCAGTAATCCGAAAGTCTGGGAATACCCACCATACCCGCAGCCGATGCGATATTCACGACAGTACCGCTGTTTTTCTCCAGCATCCCAGGAAGAACAAGCCGAGTCATCCAGATTGAACCCAGCAGATTGATATCCAACACTCTTTTTATTTCTTCATATCCGCTCGTAATAAATTCTTTCCCTACAACAATCCCGGCATTATTGATCAGTACATCGACCGAATCGAACTGGTTTAAAATCATCTTATAGGTTTTTACCATGTCATTGGGATTGGAAATGTCACAGCGATAACCATAGACCTTGACACGGCGCTGATCAAGATCCCTTTCCACATCCTCCAGTTTTTTTCTGTCGATATCGATCAGAGCAAGATTGGCTCTCTCCTTGGCGAAGGCATAGGCCAGTGTCTTTCCTATCCCGGAGGCAGCACCGGTGATGACCACATTTTTTCTATTCAGATTTTTCATAACCCCATCCCCTATCTCGTCAGATATCCTTTTATCCGACGCGTATTAATTTCTTGACATATCCCCTGAACAACGAACAAATACTCTCATGAGAAAAGCCGACAATCTTTATGCTTTTAATAAACCACCTGCCAGAATGCTTCTGGTGATTCCCGTACTCTATCTGGCACATCATTTGCTATTGAAGTTCACAGGGTTTACCTATCTCTATATTTATGCCATATCTCTGCTCGCGACCATTCTTTTTTCTCTCTTGTTCGACAAGAATCTGCTTTCCAGTAAGCGAATCATCACAGAAGATATCTTCCGGCTGGATGTGATTAAAATATTCCTTACACCCCTTTTCTTTTCGCTTACCCTGTATCTTGTGAACAAATTCCTGCTCAAGTATCCGTTGATCTATATACTTTACAGTTCCAATCACCGGGTACATGGACCAGAATTCGTTGTCGTTTATCTGCTCATTATACTTCCCATTACCGAAATTCTCTTCCGAGGCTTTTTCCAGTTCAACCTGTCCATTATGATTGGGGAAAAAAGCGGCTATATACTGGCATCGCTGATACAGACAATGTTCTTTATCTTCCTGGGGAATTACTGGCTCGTGGCGGAATATCTCATTATTAGCCTGTATCTAGGCTTTTTCTACTATAAATACCGATCTATCGTCATCAATGTTCTGATCCAGGGAATTTTAGCCGTATTTATGCTTATTTTCCCCTTTTAAGACGATCATGCCAGATATCCTGCCAATCTGCCTTGGCTATCTCTTCTTTTTTTGATCGTCTCCGATGGAGATCAATCATCAGATAAAGCGCTATCAACGAGGCTATTGCTATTAGAATTGCATAAATCATCTTTTCAATCCCGTTCCTTATTTTATTTTATATAACAATGACAGCTTGCAAAAACCTTTTCTCCATTATTCTGGGAAAAGCAAGGTTCTAAACAACGTATTTATTCCGATTTTTTACCTCAACCACTCAAGACTACACTCCTACAATATTTGTGCCGTTTATTGATAGAAGGCAACCGAATACTGTTTCCGTAAGGAAAGACGATGGAACTGTACATCCGGATAACCCAGAACCAGCACAGCATGAACCCGATTGTTAACGGGAATGCCGAGTTTTATACGTATATCCCTGGCCCGGTTGAGTGTTTCTGAGGCATATCCGATAAAGCAGCTGCCCAAACCCAGACTATGCGCCAGTAACGTAATATTGTAGGCCGCATACTGGGCATCATCCCTCGGGAGGCTGCCCTCTGTAGAACTGTGTATGACAATGAGCGCAGGGGCCCCATGAAACAGTAGATCATGCCCTTTTCGGGCCTCCTCCAAACCCATCTTGACCGATTCATAATGATTCTTATAATACCTGATCAAGGTTCTGCCGGCAAATAAAGGAGATATAAATCGAATCCAGGGATTAGCCGCCAGCCTGTTCAGTTTTACAAAAAATCTTTCAATATCCTGAGCCAGGCCATACACCTTGTCCCTGCCGTTCAATACCAG
>CALCJG010000015.1 GCA_937967705.1 uncultured Spirochaetia bacterium | reverse complement strand
GTGATGCACCTCCTCCAGCTGGGCCGGGAGCTCGTTCATCGAGCGCCGGTAGACGATGTAGCCTTTGTCGGCCCCCAGCCGCTTGGCCGTGCGGGCCGAATCCATGGCCACGTTCCCCCCGCCGAAGACGGCGATGTTTTTGCCGCGGATGATGGGCGTATCATATTCGGGGAATTTATAGGCCTTCATCAGATTGGAGCGGGTGAGATACTCGTTGGCGGAATAGACCCCCAGAAGGTTCTCGCCGGGGATGTTCAGGAAGAGGGGAAGGCCCGCCCCGGAACCGATGAAAACGGCCCCGTATCCCTGATCCATGAGATCATCCACCGTCTCCGACATGCCCACTACGCGGTTGACCACGATATCCACTCCCTGCTTTTGAAGCGCTTCAATCTCGTAGCTCACGATGGCCTTGGGCAGCCGGAATTCCGGGATCCCGTAAACAAGAACTCCCCCCGGACTGTGCAGGGCTTCAAAGATGGTTACGTTGTAGCCTCGCTTTCTCAGCTCCCCCGCCGCCGTGAGACCCGCCGGACCGGAGCCTATGATTGCCACTTTCGCATCTTTTTTGACCTTTCCGTTGGCCCCGGGGAGCTGTTCCTTTTCCCGCTCCCGATCCGCCGCAAAACGCTCCAGGGAACCGATGGCCACGGGATCAAACTTCTTACCAAGAATGCAGAGCTTCTCGCATTGCGATTCCTGGGGACAGACCCTTCCGCATACCGCCGGAAGAGTATTGGTCTGCTTGATGATCTCGATAGCCTTCAGGAACTCGCGCTCCCTGATGGCGGCGATGAATCCGGGTATGTCTATGTGGACGGGACATCCGTCCACGCATACAGGTTTTTTGCACTGCAGACAGCGGCCGGCCTCCAGCGCCGCCGTTTCTTCATCAAAACCGTAGGGCACCTCATTGAAGTTTTTTATACGCTCCTGGGGAGGCTGTTCCTTCATTTTCTGACGGGGAATTCTTTCTGCCATGTCATTTACCTCCTTCCAGACGGCACTTATGATCGTAATGCTCCGAGGAGACCTTTTCCTCCCCCCGGTAGGTGGCCAGCCGTTTCGTCAGCTCATCGAAATCCACCTGATGTCCGTCAAATTCCGGACCATCCACGCAGGTAAAGCGCTTTTCGCCGTCCACAGTTACACGGCAGCCGCCGCACATCCCCGTACCGTCCACCATGATGGAGTTGAGGCTTACCATGGTCTTGATTCCCGCCGAGCGGGTCAGGTCGCTCACCGCCTTCATCATCGGCACGGGACCTATGGCAACCACTATATCCACCTTTTCCCGGTCCATGATCTCCTTCAGGGCCTCCGTGACGAAGGCCTTGCGCCCGTGACTTCCGTCATCGGTGCAGACAATCAGCTCATCACCCACCCTGCCCAGTTCTTCTTCGAGGATGAGAAGGTCCTTCGAACGGGCGCCGATGATGTTGATCACCCGGTTTCCTGCCTTTTTCATGGCCGTGGAGATGGGGAACACCGGCGCAATCCCTATTCCTCCGCCCACGCAGACTGCCGTTCCGTATTTATGGATCTCCGTCGGGTGTCCCAGGGGGCCTGCAATGTCCTGCAGGCTCCCGCTCTCTTTTAGCTGGGACAGGTGACGGGTCGTTTTTCCCACAACCTGATAGTAGAGGGTCAGCGTACCCGCCTGAGAATCGGAATCCGCGATGGTCAGGGGTATTCTTTCGCCGAATTCATCGATCCTCAGAATGATGAACTGACCCGCCTTGCGGTGCTCCGCTACGTAGGGAGCCTCCACGATCATCTTCCCCACATTGGGAGAGATCATTATGTTTGATTTTATCCTATGCAAAACGTTCACCTTTCCTTATAAAATTCCCGGCATACGAACCGTTTACGCTCGGAGCCCGCAAACTGCCTTTACTGCCTGATGCATTAAAACGGTTAAGTATATTAGCATAAACTAAACTATCATGCCCTGCAAGCACACTCAAAATTATATTATAACAACAATAGTATCACACTCTTCTGATGACAATCGTCTTTTTTTATAATCCTCAACAGTATCCATGCCTAATTTAAGAAACAGCCGCGTCCCCCTCTGAAACCGGCTCATGAGAGAATACGCGGCTGCCCTTGCCAATCCTGTATTGTGAAGATTCTATACGATCCCGTAGGCAAGCATCGCCTTGGCTACTTTGACGAAACCGGCGATGTTGGCGCCCATGACGTAATCCCCTTTCTTCCCGTAGGTCTCGGAGGCATCCAGACAGGCCTTGTGTATGCTCTTCATGATTCCCAGAAGTCTTGCGTCCACCTCTTCCCTGGGCCAGGAGAGCCTCATGCTGTTCTGGCTCATCTCCAGACCGGATGTGGCCACACCGCCCGCGTTGGCGGCTTTGCCGGGTCCGTAGAGGATGTTATACTCCTGATAGAACTTGATGGCATCGGGGGTTGAGGGCATGTTGGCGCCTTCGGAAACGCAGATACAGCCGTTCTTGACCAGAGCCTCGCCGTTTTTCCCGTCGATCTCGTTCTGTGTGGCAGAGGGGAAGGCGATGTCCACCTTGAGGCTCTGCTCGCGGATGACATCCCACACGCCTTGACCGTCGAAGTACTTGGCGCCGAACTTGTCGGCATATTCCTTGATTCTGCCGCGGCGGATATTCTTGAGGTCCATGACGAACTCGAGTTTTTCCTTGTCTACTCCCTTTTCATCGATGACGGTACCGTTGGAATCGCTGAAGGAAATAACCTTCCCGCCCAGGTTCATAACCTTCTCGGCGGTGTACTGAGCCACGTTTCCGGAACCGCTGACGATGACGTTTTTCCCTTTAAAATCCTTACCCCGGGTTGCCAGCATTTCAGCGGCAAAATAGGTGGCGCCGTATCCCGTGGCCTCGGGCCTGATGAGGCTTCCGCCGTAATCCAGCCCCTTGCCCGTGAGAACTCCGGTATGTTCATTAACGATCTTCTTGTAATAACCGAACATATAGCCGATCTCACGGCCGCCCACGCCGATATCCCCCGCAGGAACGTCAGTGTCGGGACCTATGTGCCTGTAGAGCTCCCTGATGAAGGCCTGACAGAACTTCATGACCTCCATATCGGATTTACCCTTGGGATCAAAATCGGATCCGCCCTTGGCACCTCCCATCGGGAGCGTAGTGAGGGAGTTCTTGAAAATCTGCTCAAAGCCCAGGAACTTGATGATACCCAGATTGACGGAAGGATGAAAACGAAGACCGCCCTTATAGGGTCCGATGGCATTATTGAACTGAACACGGAAACCCCGGTTGACCTGCACATTGCCCTTGTCATCCAGCCAGGGAACCCGGAAGAGGATCACCCTGTCGGGCTCCACGATCCTCTCATAGATCTTGGCCTTAACAAAATCAGGATGCTTGCTGATGGTAGGTTCAAGCGTCTCCAGAACCTCCTCGACCGCCTGATGAAACTCCTGCTGATCGGGGTCCTGTTTTTTCACCTTGTCGATGATCTCGTTGATAAGTGACATGTTCGTTTATCCCCTTGAATTTAATTTGTTTTGCCATACATCACATCTGCATACTAGAAGCCCGCGAGTGGTATATTAGCAATACTTCTCTAAACATTATTATTGTTTAGCAATGCTAAAATTCAAGAGGGGGTGATGTCAATAGATATAAAACGAATCCTCACTTTCGAATGTTACATTTATGTTAAATTTTCCGTCCAGAACTTCAAAGCGGATTTCAGAGGGCCGTACGATCCAGCGGTCTAGGCGAAACAGACCACTTTCTGCGCGACGAGGCTGGAGAGGACATAGCACTCCTCTTCGATATCATAAACCCGGACGATATGATGATATCGGCTGTCCTCGGGAAGAATCCGGTCTATCTGATTGGAATGCCCCGCAAGCCAGTCCTGATTGAAGATGACCTCCCCCTTTTCCGGGAAGAGGGCGATGTAGAAGATATCCGTCTCAACCAGATCCTGGAAGAAATGCGTCCCGTAGGACAGCTCGGGGATCAGATTGTCCCTCATCAGGGCTATCTCAACCAGAATGCTGATATTGTTGATCTCGGAAAAAGTTACAGGGATTCCCAGGGATGGTGTGGTTGTTCCCCAGCGCCCCGGACCCAGGAGCATGGCGTTAACCTCATCCCGATTTCGTATCTTTTTGTTGATCTTTCCAACAATACGGGCCACATCATACTTCTGCGTAAGAGGGAGTTCTCCGTACCCCAGAGGATCGACGAAAATGATCCTCTTAACCCGCCGGGAGACGCTTCCGCCCAGGAAATTCCCCTGGGATTGAAAGAAGATTCGCTTTTTTTCAATGTCATCCGGAATCTCCACACGGTTGTCATAGGACCGCGTCTGCTCCGGACGGCACTGTAAAAGATTGACATGATAGCTGTCGTCCGCCCCGAAATTGACGGTAAACTCGATATCCACGGGATATTCGTAGACGGACTCCAGTGTTTTGAGCATGGACTGCATGTCGGAGACGAAAGGCGTTTCAGACAAAACCCGATCGAAGTTGATGACCCAGTACTCGGTGTCCTCATGACCGCTCATCCGCAACCGCTCCTCTATCTCAAAATCCCTCTCCCCTACCAGTTCCATCCTTACCCCGGATTGTTCCTTCGTAAGATGGGGGACGGAAACCGTCTGCAGCTCATTTTCGGGAATGTTCAGCAGATCGAGATACCGCTGGGAGAACTTTCGGGCATCCGCTCCTCCCGCGTAGGGCTTCAGCATCGGATCGTCCAGGGCGATGATTCGCGGATAGTCGCCCTCCACCCGGTTGACGGCTCTGGTACCCAGTCCGAAGACCAGCCGGAGCATCCCCGCTGCGGGGTCCAGTGTGTTTTTCCAGACATAGGCATTATAGGAGAGTCCCACACCGGCCATGTCCGGGAAGAAAAAATTCCCATAATAGGAGCCCGAGACTCTCTGTACCAGCAGGGCCATCTGCTCGTCCAGTTTGTCGAGCCTCCTCTGGAGACGGTAGGTCAGGGCATCCTCGTTCATGGTGCTGGCGTACACCTTCCTGACGGCGTTGAGGAATTCGTCATATCTCTCCTCGGGCGACCCCTGGTTCACGAGGAAAAAGCTGTCATACTTCCCCGCAAAGGCGTTTCCGAAGGCATCCTCCAGGAGACTGCTGGAGCGGACGATAAATGGCGACTGGCCGAAGTACTCGATGATCTGCTGAAACTGCTCCTTTACCATATCTGGAAAAGTTCCGTGGTGCATGTTTTCATAGAGCACCTCCGCGGCCTTGAAATATCCCTCCTCTGTTTTGTGGTCCATGAAAAGCTTCCACCAGCCGTTCTGAACGAGATAGGTGTAAAACACATCCGACCCGATATAGAAAGAGTCATGCGGCTCCAGCAGCGCATCATACGACGGCGAGCTGTTGGTCAGGATTTTCCGCGACAGGATCATGCCTATGGCCTTTCCGCCGATATAACCCGTTCCTATCTGACGTTTCTTTATCTCTACAAGGTCTCCCAGGCTCATCTGCCGCTCCACCATCTCCAGGACATGTTCATCCCGGCTTATGAGTATTTTGCTCAGAAGACCGACCATCTTTCTCTGCTCATCCCCGGGGGCCCCTTCGACGATCATCTCCTCGGCCCTCAGGAAGAGGCGGTCCCAGTAGTCCAGATTCCTGAGTACGTTTTCAGAATCCCGGTTGAGGACATGACTCATGAGACGGCTCACATCCACGCTGTTGGTGATGGGTTTGAGGTCGTCCTTTGATTTCAGATGGGGGAAAAACATGGTTGGCGTATATCGGTTCCAGACCTTGAGGGGATGAACGTAATAGCTCCCTTCGATATTGTAGACATCGATCAGCAGCTGCGTCGTCTCCCGAATACGGGCGATGGTCTTAAAGGAAACGCTGTTTTTCAAAATGGCAAAATAGGCCACCGTATCAAGCTCGAAGAGATACGGGCAGGTAATTCGGAAAAAGTTTCCAATCATCATATCCGTGGCCCAGAAAGACTGCAAGTCCGAGAGACAGTCGAAGACGTAGAATATCCCCACTCCCTCCTGCCGGATGATCCGGTGAATCTCAGTGGAAAAGGTCTCGAAACCGCCGAAGGCATCCAGTTCATACATCACGCTGTACTGATCCTCTGAGAGAATAGGCTCATGTTTAGCAAAGCGCATGTATACGAGCCTTTTGTTCTGGGCTAGGGAAACACCAGCGAAGGGATGAACGAATTGGGAGTAATCCCCGATGTCGTCCAGCTGCCATACGACATTGTCCCCATAGCGGAGTCCATCCGTGATCTTGTCAAAGCTCTCAATCCCGCTGGATACTCGTTTTAACGATTGCATAGCACCTACCGTTTATTCTTTTAATCATCACCGAAAAAATCCGTCCTCCAGGTACGCGATAGCACGAATCCTCTCCTCACGGCTTCATAATTATATATATTTCACATATCCCATCCCGCTAAATAAAATTATTATCTCTACTAAATATTACCAATATTTTACACGCATGTAACATACGACCCTTAATTTTACTTTGAATATATGACACCCTTGCGATTACCTTACTTTTGCTAATAATTGATTTGCCAATATTAAGTGACGCTATAAAATCACTTGATATTTACTAAGAATCTTGAGGATTCGATATACGTCAATAAATTTCATGAAGAGGAGAATGCCATGTGCGGAATAGTCGGCATCATCAATACAGACCGAAAGACCATAGACGGTTCCTTTATACGTGAGGCCATCCGAATTCAGCGCGAAAGAGGCAACGGTCTGGGCGGGGGATTTGCGGCCTACGGACTCTATCCGGAGCAGGCGGACAAATACGCTTTTCACATCATGTATCAGGGAGAAGGGCGTCATAGTGCCACGGTACGCCAGGTGGAGGATTATCTGGAAAGCATCGTCAAGATATACCAGTCTCAGGAAATACCCGTTTTCCCCAACGACCGTGTTCCCCAGGGACCCTATTTTAAGAGATACTTCATTAAAACCATCGAGGAACAGATCCCTCCCGACAAGACGGAGGAGGATCTGATCGTGGATATCGTTATGCACATAAACATGATGGGAGGAGCCTTCGTGGTTTCCTGCGGAAAGAATATGGGTGTCTTCAAGGGTGTAGGATATCCCGAGGACATCGCCGATTATTTCCGCATAGAAGACTACAAGGCCTACATGTGGATCGCCCACAACCGCTTTCCCACCAATACCCCGGGCTGGTGGGGCGGCGCTCATCCGTTCACCATTCTCGACAAGGCCGTGGTCCACAACGGGGAAATCACCAGCTACGGAACCAACATGCGCTGGCTTGAGATGTACGGCTACTTTTGCCTGCTTCAGACGGACACCGAGGTCATCAGTTACATCTACGACAAGCTGACCCGCAAGGACGAACTGAACAAACTGGACGCCTGCTACGTTATGGCTCCCTCCCTCTGGGAGGAGATAGACAGGGCCAATGACGGGAAGAAACGCTCCCTGAGGCAGATATACGGACCCGCCGTCGTAAACGGTCCCTTCGGTATCGTGCTGACACACAATGAGGGCGCCATCGTTTTGAACGACCGGAACAAGCTGCGCCCCGTTGTCTGCGCCAGGGCAGGTCATACCTATTACGCCTCCTCCGAGGAGTGCAGCATTCGGCTCCTCTCTCCAGAAGTCGACGAGATATGGTCCCCCCGGGGCGGAGAGCCGGTGATCATCGATCTCCAGCCTGAGAAGAAGAGCGCGGAGGTGGCATAATGGCTACAATGGACAAAAACTGGAAGATCATACCGCCTTTTTATCCCGAATTTGACCTGGAGCGGTGTGATTACAAAAACGGATGCAATCTCTGCGCCCACGAATGTTCCTTCGGGGAGATATCCCTGAAACCGGTCAAGGGGGAAGACGGCAAGGTCTATTACCGCCCCTGGGCCAATAAGACCGCATGCGGCTCCTGCCAGCGCTGCGTAAAGATGTGTCCCTACGGCGCCATCTCCATCAAGCGCGAACCGATGCATACCAGCCACGCCTACTGGACACCGGAGTACGTGAATAATATCTGGAAACAGGCCGGTTCCAAGGGAGGGGTTCTGCTTGTGGGAAACGGTGCCACGGGACCGCAAAGGCGCTACTTCGACCATATCATGTTCGATGCCTGCCAAGTCACCAACCCTTCTATTGACCCCCTGCGCGAGCCGATGGAGATTCGGACCTACCTGGGGAGCAAACCGGAAAAATTCGGCTACGGCATCATGCCCCAGCTGAAACTGGAAGTACCCATCATGTTCGGGGCCATGAGCTTCGGCGCCCTCAACCTGCGGGTCCATGAGGCCGAGGCCCGGGCAACCAGGGAAATCGGCACCTTCTGGAACACCGGAGAGGGGGGCTTCCACAAATCCCTGCGGAAGTACGGCGAGAACACCATCGTTCAGATCGCTTCGGGCCGTTTCGGAGTCAGCGAGGATTACCTCAAGTCCGCTGCCGCGGTGGAGATCAAGATTGGCCAGGGGGCCAAACCGGGTATCGGCGGGCATCTCCCCGGGGAAAAGGTCTCTCAGGCCATATCCGAAACACGAATGATCCCCGAGGGCAGCGACGCCCTCTCCCCGGCGCCGCATCACGACATCTATTCCATTGAGGACTTACGACAGCTCATATACGCCATCAAGGAAGCCACGGAGTACAAGGTCCCCGTTTCCGTGAAGATCGCCGCGGTGCACAACGTGGCCCCCATCGTCAGCGGGATTGCGCGGGCGGGGGCCGACATCATCGCCATTGACGGTTTTCGCGGCGGAACCGGCGCCACTCCCTTGCAGATCCGGCAGAACACCGGCATCCCCATCGAGCTTGCCATAGCCGCCGCCGATCAGCGTCTGCGTGAGGAAAAGATACGCAACTCCGTCAGCCTCATCGCATCGGGAGGGATCCAATGCTCCTCCGATGCCCTCAAGGCCATATGCCTGGGGGCCGACGCGGTCTATGTGGCAACCCCCGTTCTCATCGCCCTGGGCTGCGGCGTCTGCCAGCGCTGTTTCAGCGGCAAATGCGCCTATGGCATAACCACCAACAAACCAGGCCTGGCTGAACGTATCGATGTGGACGAAGCCACGGAATGCCTGAAAAACCTGCTCCATGCCTGGGCAGAGGAAATGGAGGAACTCATGGGCTCCATGGGTATCAGCACCATCGAGGCCCTCAGGGGCAACCGGGACAGGCTCAGGGGTGTGGGCCTCAACGAGGAGGAACTGAAAATACTTGGCATCAAGCATGCAGGATTTTAAGAGGTGGAATATCATGATTACCATTGACGGACAGGGCATCTACTACAAGACACTCAACCGCCAGATCAGGGAATACCTGGCAGGGGGTGAAACCGAGTTGATTTTGAAAAACATACTGGGCCAGCGTTACATAGGCGGCGGAGTCAACTATTCCGCGAAAATCCTCATTCACGGAACGCCGGGCCAGGACCTGGGGGCCTTCATGAACGGGCCGGTGCTGGAGATATTCGGCAACGTACAGGACGGGATAGGCAACACCATGAACGCAGGGAAGATCATCGTCCACGGAAAGGCCGGGGAGATACCGGGCCACTCCATGCGGGGCGGAAAGATCTTCATCAAGGAAGACGTGGAATACCGGGCCGGAATCCACATGAAGGAATACAAGGATCAGATCCCCTGGCTCATAATCGGCGGTACGGCAAAGGACTACTGCGGTGAGTACATGGCGGGAGGAAGGGTGATAGTGCTCAACCTGAAGGACATCGATTCCTCACCGGTTGGGGACAGCCTTGGGACGGGCATTCACGGCGGTGTAATCTATGTCCGTGGCAAACTGGACCGTCGTCAGCTGGGTATCGGCGCCATCATCGCCCCCCTGGATGAGCAGGACAGGGATTTTCTCAAGGGGGCCCTGGCGGAATACGCCTCAGACATGGCCATCGACCTGACCCGAATTGCCCTGGATGATTTCAGCAAGGTGACCAAGAAGGGCCATCGCCCCTTTGCCAGCCTATACACACCCGCCATGAACATCAAAACGGCCCAGCCCAAGCACATCAACATGACGCCCCCCTGCACCAACAGCTGTCCCATCGGCATACCCACCCCGGTCTTTTTCAACCTGATCAAGGAAGGGAAGGTACGGGACGCCCAGCTCCTTATGGACGAATACACTCCATTCCGCATGTCCGTCTGCGGAACGGTCTGCCCCGCCAACTGCATGCAGAGCTGCAGCCGCAACAGGCTGGACGGCCCCGTCGAGATTCAGAAACTGGCCCGGGAATACTACCCGGATTTCAATCCCCTTCAGTCGAAAGAAAAGCGCCGTGAGCACATAGCCATCATCGGTGCGGGACCGGCAGGACTTTCCGCCGCCTGGCAGCTTTCCCGGCGGGGGTACAGCGTGGAGGTTTACGATTCCACCGATGATCTGGGCGGCAAGGTGCGAAAGGCCATCCCCCGGGAACGGCTCTCCGACGAGGTGCTGGACCGGGACATACGCCGCATCAGAACCCTTCCCATTAAGTTCCATTTAAAGAAGAGCGTCGACAGGGATGTCTTTCAGGACATCTACCGTAAGAACGACGCGGTCATCGTA
>CALCJG010000014.1 GCA_937967705.1 uncultured Spirochaetia bacterium | reverse complement strand
TTTCGGCGCCCTGAAGGAGATCGAGCTGGCCCGGACCCTGGGGATTCCCTACTATTACCTGGGGTACTACATTGAGAAGTGCCGGCGCATGGTTTACAAGGGGCGCTTCCGTCCCTTTGAGACCTATGACTGGCAGAGGGGTGCCTGGTCCCGTTAACCCTTATCGGCGGGAGTCAGGGGCGGGAAAGGGGTTTCTTTTTCCCTTTTTCTTTATATATTTATATTAATGTGATAAAAGGATACCTGACCCCGGGGGGAAAGTGTTGACCGCCCGGTGCGTCCGGGAGATGATGCCCATTCCGGAGAAGGCCTTCCGGGGAGAAAAGTGAGGGGTTGGGGAGATTATGCCGAAAAAGCCCGTCAAGGAAGATATATTTGAGGGCGATGTGCAGCTGGAGTCGAGACCCAGGCTGGACGAACCTAAAATGTACCGTGTCATCATGCACAATGATCATTACACCACGATGGAATTCGTGGTGGAGGTACTGGTGTCGGTGTTCCATAAACCGGCTGCGGAGGCCACCATGCTGATGATGGATGTTCACAAGAAGGGCAGGGGGATATGCGGCGTTTTTACCTATGACATAGCCGTTACCAAGGTGAGCCGGGTACACAGCCTGGCCAAGGAAAGGGGGTTTCCCCTGAAATGCAGCTACGAGGAAGTGTAATATCAAGGAGTCCTGATGATGGAAATAAGCGAGCATCTCAATCAGATACTGATGTCGGCCTTCAACGAGGCCTCGAACAGGAAGCATGAATATCTCACGCCGGAGCATGTGCTCTACGCCTCCCTCTTTTCCCAGAAGGGAAGGGATATCATCACCCACTGCGGGGGGGACCTGGAGAGTCTCCGAAAGGAGATCGAGACCTTCTTTAAAGACAGCATACCTACGGTGGAGGAGACGGAGCCGGCCCAGTCCGTTCAGTTTCAGAACATCATGGAGCGGGCCATCTGGCATACCGCCTCGGCACAGAAAGAGGATCTGGATATCGGTGATGTTTACGTGTCTATGATGGACGAGAAGGAATCCCATGCGGCCTATTTCCTGAACGAACAGGGGATCACCCGTCTGGATATTCTCAACTACATCTCCCACGGGATATCCGTGGCACCTGATGAGGGCGGGATCTCCGAGGAGGCCGTTCCCGGAAGGGAAGAGGCCGGTGAAGAAGCCGGGGAGTCCAGGGGTGCAAAGGGGAATGTCCTGGCGATGTTTACCACGGAACTGACGGAAAAGGCCCGCCGGGGAGAACTGGATCCTCTCATCGGCCGGGAGGACATACTGGAGAGAACGGCGCAGGTCCTCTGCCGCAGGCTCAAAAACAATCCCGTTCACGTGGGGGAGCCGGGTGTGGGAAAGACGGCCATCACCGAAGGGCTTGCGCAGCTGATAGCCCGGGACAGCGTGCCCAAACCGCTGCGCAACTCGCGCATCTATGCTCTCGACATGGGGGCTTTGCTGGCGGGTACCAAGTACCGGGGCGATTTCGAGGAGCGGCTGAAAAAGGTGCTCAATGAACTTCTGAAAACCGACAACGCCATTCTTTTCATCGACGAGATCCATACGGTTGTGGGAGCCGGAGCCGTTTCCGGCGGTTCCATGGATGCTTCCAATATCCTCAAGCCGGCCCTGGCTTCGGGAAAACTGCGCTGTATCGGTTCCACCACCTTCGAGGAGTACAGAAAATATTTTGACAGGGATCACGCCCTTTCCCGGCGTTTTCAGAAGATCGAGGTGGCTGAGCCTACGATCGAAGAGACCTATGAGATACTGCTGGGCCTGCGGGAGCGCTACGAGTCCTTCCACGAGGTGCGCTACACCGAGGAGGCCCTTCGTTCGGCTTCGGAGCTCTCCGCCAAGTACATCAACGACCGGCACCTGCCTGATAAGGCCATCGATGTGCTGGACGAGGCGGGGGCCTTCGCCAGGATGAACCGTGCCGAGGGGGATGACTCCGTCATCGAGATCACCCACAACGAGGTGGAGCGTGTGGTCTCCCGCATTGCCCGGGTCCCGGAAAAGAACGTTCAATCCGGCGAGGCGGACAAGCTGAAGAACCTCGGAGAGGAGCTTCGATCCCAGATCTTTGGACAGGACCCGGCGGTGGACCTCGTCACGGCAGCCATCAAGCGGTCCCGGGCAGGCTTTAACGAGCCCACCCGGCCTGTGGCCTCCTTCCTCTTCGTCGGGCCGACGGGAGTGGGAAAAACCGAACTGGCCCGGCAGCTCGCCCTCATCATGGGGGTCCCCCTTCACCGCTTCGACATGAGCGAGTACCAGGAAAAGCATACGGTGGCCCGCCTCATAGGGGCGCCTCCCGGTTATGTGGGATATGAGGAGGGAGGTCTTCTTACGGAAGCCATCCGGAAGACCCCTTACGCGGTGCTCCTCCTCGACGAGATCGAGAAGGCGCATCAGGACATCTTCAACACGCTT
>CALCJG010000013.1 GCA_937967705.1 uncultured Spirochaetia bacterium | reverse complement strand
GAGCGCCATACCCTTTTCCCTGGTCGGGGTGGTCCTTACCCTCTTCGTGCACGGTCAGCCCCTCTCCTTCATGGGTACCCTGGGCATATTCAGCCTGGCGGGGGTGATCGTGAGCAACACACTGGTGCTCGTGCAGTTCATCAACAATATGCGGGACACCGGACTTCCGCTGAAGGAGGCGCTCCTGGAGGCGGGGGTGATTCGGCTCCGTCCGGTCATCCTCACGTCGGGGACCACGGTACTGGGGCTGTTTCCCACCATCTACGGCCTGGGGGGCATGGATTATTTCGTGGCGCCCCTGGCGCTGGCCTTCGGATACGGTCTGATCTTTGCGACCTTCATCACTCTGATCCTCATCCCCAGCTTTTATCACATAGCCGAGGACATCATGGGATTCTTCTCCCGGCTTCTGGAACCCCTGGGTATCCGGATGAGCCGTCAGATATACTATCCCCGGGATAAGACGGAAATAGTTGACGATTCGGAGGGAACCGTATACGATGCTACCCCGAAAATCATCGAGGAAGCTGAGGAGACGGATCATGGCGATAAAAAAGAGGAAAAGCGGGGGAAAAAGAAAAAGGGACGATAATCCTTCCCCCTTCGAGAATGTCGTCTTCGCGGGAGGCGGGAACCGCTGCCTCTGGCAGGTGGGCTTCTGGGGCGTGGCGGCTGAGGCGCTGAGGATTGTACCCCTCCGGGTGGCGGGGGTGAGCGCTGGAGCTTCCATGGCCTGCCTCATCTTCGCTCAGAGGGCCAGGGAGACCCTGGAGTATTTTAAGAAGCTCACAGCCCGCAACCGCAAGAACTTCTATTTCTCCCGACTCTTGACCGGGAAGCGGGCCTTCCCCCATACTGAGATGTACCGTGAGGGTCTGCTCTTCGGAATGGACCGCGAAGCCCTTAAAAGGCTGCACGGGGGGCCGGAGATTCGAATTCTCATCAGCCGTCCTCCCGGGTGGCTGGGTCCCCGGTCGGCCACCGCGCTGGGCATTCTGGCCTATTCCCTGGAAAAGAAATTCCGCAACCCCGTTCATCCCGGTATTCCCTCCCGCCTGGGTTTCAGGCCCCAGGTTCTGAGGGCGGATCAGTGCGGCACCCCGGAGGATCTGGCCGATCTGCTCATCGCCTCATCCTGCACGCCTCCCTTTACCCCCATCACCCGATGGGAGGGAAAGGTCTCCCTGGACGGAGGCCTCATCGACAATGTTCCGGTGAGGATACTGGACGGAGAGCCGGGAAGGACGCTCGTTCTCCTTACAAGACAGTACCCCCGGGAGAGCATACCCCGGGTTGACGGGAGGGTCTATCTTCAGCCTTCGGAGCCGATCAGGATTACCAAATGGGATTATACCAATCCGGCGGGCCTGCAGGAGGCCTTCGATCTGGGGAGAAGAGACGGGGAGGCCTTCGTTAAAGAACAGGATCAGCGGGCGTGAGCGATCAGCCCTTCAGTTTCATTTCGAAATCTGCGGAGGGCATGGGCTTGTAAAAATAATATCCCTGGAAGAACTCGCAATGGTTCTCCACCAGGAAGTCCAACTGCTCCTTCGTCTCGACCCCTTCGGCTACCACACGGCAGCCCAGATTATGGGCCAGGTCGATGATGGTTTTAGTGATGGTCACCGCCGTGGGGTCACCGGGCAGGTCGTCCACGAAGGATTTGTCGATCTTCAGGGTGTCGATGGGGTAGGTTCGGAGCTTGCTCAGGGAGGAGTAGCCTGTTCCAAAATCGTCGATGGAAATGCCGATCCCCATGGCCGAGATCTCCGAAAGCTTCCGGACGCTGTCGTTCTCGTTGTCCATGATGCCGCTCTCGGTGATCTCCAGTTCCAGCCACTGCGGATCGATCCCGGTGCTGAGCACGATCTTCTTGATGCTCTCGATCAGGTCCGGCTGGCGGAACTGGTAGGGGGAGAGGTTGACCGCCACCCGCACGTTGGGATATCCCCTGTTCTGCCATTCCCGGTTCTGAAGGCAGGACTTCTCCAGGATGTGATAGCCTATCTCGACGATCAGGCCGTTCTTCTCAGCAATGGGAATGAACTCGATGGGGGGTATGATCCGGTTGCGGGACGGCGATATCCAGCGTATGAGGGACTCCATGCCGATGATCCGCCCGTCCCTGTCCACCTTCGGCTGATAGTATGCGGCAAACTCGTCGTTCACTATGGCGGACTTCATGTCCTTTTCCAGCTTGAGCCGGTTCATCATCTCCTCGTTGAGGATGGCGTCATAGTAGCGGGAGGTGTTGCGACCGCCGGACTTGGCCATGAACATGGCCGTCTCAGCGTTCTTGATCAGATCCTCCGCGTCCTTGCCGTCGTCTGGATAGACGCAGACGCCGATG
>CALCJG010000012.1 GCA_937967705.1 uncultured Spirochaetia bacterium | reverse complement strand
TCACACGCTTGACGAGGTTTGTCCAGTCGGCCCCCTTGAACTGGGCCACATCCGCCTTTTTTACCCATCCGTCATCAGCGGATTCTCCGGCAGACGGAACCACCATTAAGGCAGTAATGAAAAGGGAAAACACGACTAATGATATTTGCTTCAACTTCATCTTTTCCTCCAGCGTTTATTCTTTTATCTTCATCGGATATTGACCGGATTGCCGATGAAACCTCAAAATAGTGGAATCAATATACCTTATCAGCATATAGCTGATGATTTCAAGAAAAAGCTTTGTAATGACTTTTTTTATTCTCCCCCATATCGAACAATTAAAGTCAACGATGTCATAAACCCGACGCCGTTGCAGAGAATGTGCGTCATCAATTCATCACTCGGCAGATCAGCTCGATCCCCGGAAGAAAGGCACCGGGTCCCTGAGCGATGGCAGTACCGGTAGTGGTGAGGGATTCCTCACTGCGAGGATAAGATCCCATGCAGGCAGCGTCTTGATATATTACCGCTTTTTGAGTACGACCGGGTGGGGTGATATGCGGCTAATCAGAAGGTTTATTGCTTGCCTTATTTTTCATCAGAGTTCAATAATTTCATAATCGATTCAGGAGGGGCATCATGGAAAACCGCTGGGATTTGCAGGAAAAGCTGAAGCTTTACCAGAACATTGACCAATGGAAAAACAGGCTGAAAGACTATGAGGAGATGGACGAGGATGCCCAGGGAAAGATAATGACCGAACTGCTGAAGGATATCGCCATATCCCTGAAGGATGCAAAAGTCAAATACGACACTAGTGAAGAGAAGTACGTCTTGAAAGCCCTTCTGGGCGATCTACCCTTAAGGATGACCGTCGATCTCTGGTTCTGCAAGTACAACATAGACCTGAAATTCGAGAACACCCTAGGTGAAATCGATCTTTTCTGGGAGGAGGATAAAACTGATGGGGACAACGATGACGAGGATCCCTGGGATGAGGATGACGACAGCGAAACAACCCATTACCTTGAGGATAAAGTTTACCTCCAGGGGGACCAGGAGGAGGTTGATGAGGCCCTGAAACTGCTATCCTCATTGTCCGACGAAGAGATACATTTCATCACGCAGAACATTCAGTCCCGGCAGATATACTCCCTCTATATCCGGGATGAGATGAGCCTCACCTACGAAAAGACCATAAACGAACTGGACAACCCCCTGAGGGAAGCGCTGGAGGTGATGGACTTTATGAATAGAGTTGCCGACCTCTTTCATACCCATCACCCCGACACAGACCATGCAAACGAGGACGACTTGGACGACGATGATGAGGAAGAGGAAGACGGGGCGGAACCGGAAGAGAGCAGATTTGATGTCCGGAAAATGACGGAATTCGCCATCCAGGAAATTAAAAAGTTCGCCCTGGAGCATCAGGACGAGACCTTCTACGGTTTTTCCATCGACGCCAGCGGCCTCTGCCTCAATTCCCTGGAGAAACTGGAAGAGACCCTGGAAGAATACGCAAAACAGTACCCCAAATATCTCGAAGAGGAACGCAGGCTGGAAGTGAAGAGGAACACCGGGGACTGGGCCTATCAGGAATTTGCCGCCTTTACGGAGGATTGCGGCTTCGACGAAGAGGCCTACGACTACCATTACTATGCCAGCGACGAGAAACAGAAAAATACCCGTTACGCGCGGGCCATGGACCAGGTTCTCGAAAACCTGAGGAAGAGCGATGCCTTTGACAGCCTGAAGAAGACCGGGGATTTTTTCATCACCCGGGTGGAGCATGACTATTGACAAACCGCCCCCACCCTCCTCAGGGGGCCTTGAGATCCCTGAGGATTTCCAGTAAGGCCTGATTCGCCTAAGGGTGCACAAGCTTCACAGTAAAGCTTCCGCTGACACGGTTGTTCTCGTCAAAATAGGCATATATCTTCCCTTTCACGAACCCTTTTGTCCTGTTGATTTCCAGGATTTCAACAAACCCTTTACTGGCAATGGATGAAATATTCTTTGTATTATCACTCAACGATGCCCCGCACACAGGACCAATTTCGTAAAACCCTTCTTTCTTGGGGGCATGAAAGGATAAGGAAGGTTTCTTATCATCAGCCGCTTTACAATAATAACTGTACATCCGGTTATCCATACACTCCAGACCCGCCTCACCGCTTTTCATGATCCAATTCTTCCCGCCGATCTTCCCATGAACAGGCTGATCCTTAAGGCTGTAATTCCCGGCCGTGGCACAACTGATCAAGAGGGAAATAACAGACATGTACAATAATCTCATCAAGTCCTCCTTATCAACAAAGCTTAACAACACAACATAGGAAACGAATGCCGTACATAGTACAAGGCTATTAAAAAATTAAAGCAAAACCCAGAAAACAACCGCCTTTTATCTCCTGCACCGGTGAGGACAAATCAGAAGCATAAGGGATCAATTAATCACAACGCTGATCCGCTCCCAATGTCTTAGAAAGCAGAAGGACGCAGAAACCCCCGGACGGATCTGAGGATGGGGAGAAAACGCATGGGAGGGAAAACGGGTGAGCCGGCACCTACACCGACTTCTCGAAAATTTTGAATTTACTCAGCACACCGGTCACCTTGAGCAGCGTAATGACGTCGGGATGAACATTCATCAGATGGAAGGCGCAGCCTTTCTGCTCGACCTCCTGCATGGTCTTGATCAGGACCCCCAGGGCGAAGCTGTTGACATAGGAAACCGTTTTAATGTTCAGCACGATGTTCGGAATGGATGGATCCAGATTGGCAGTGATGAAGGCATCCAGCTTCCTGGCGTTTTCATAGGTGATATCCTCCAGAAGATCGAAGATCAGATATCCCTCAATGGATCTTTTATTCACTTTCAAGGAAATCACCCTTCCCTTTTTGTTTTATAAAGACCTGTGGAGCCTTTGGTTGATTGTTTGCAAATACCGTATCCCCTTAAGCAAACCCTATCAAAGAATCGTCAACTATCAACCTTTTTTTAACCTTTCCAGGCATCATTTTACCAGGGGAGAACCAGACGGCTTGAAGGACAGTCATTAACACAACGCCCACCTGTACCCCTCACCCCACTTATATCAGCGGGGATATGACAGGGATAGTCTCACTGCTCATTTAAACGGAACAGGTGACCGGAAGTGATGAAAGGGAAGGCATTCCTATATCCACCCCAGCAGGTTGACGAACACGATCCATGCAGTGACGTTGACGGCTGTAAAGACTCCCAGAACCGCAGCCTTGCCCCTGGTCGAAACGTTGAAATAGCCCCAGCAGACGAGGAAATAGGGCACCATGTAGTTGATGATCAGGGACCAGATATGAGGCCAGTTGCCCCAGCACCGGTAATCCCAGACCAGCGCGTGGAACCGGTTCAGGGCGATCTCGACCAGGATGCTGAAAACCCCCACTGCGAAGGGAATGAATATCCTGTTGGGAACGCCTAGGATCCGCACGTTCCGGTCTTCGGGAAGCAGTTTGACGAAGATGATCCCGGTAATGGAAAAGAGGAGGAATATCTCGATGTTGATGCCCACGAGGAGGAGAAAGGAGGTGTTCCCCGGGGTGCTCCAGAGCGGGGCGAACCCCGTAAAGTGAAGGATGAGGGCGTTGATGATCTCCCAGATGAAATCCCCGGAAATGAAGAGGAGACCGATGAGTATCGCGTCCCAATTCCTCTTTTGTATCTCCACGGCATAGACATAGATCACCAGAACGAGGAACAGGGCGATCTCCCATTGAAAGTTTCCCGTATTTCTCAGGATGGACAAAGCCTGTCTGCTCGCCTCCGTCATAAGGACCTCCCCGCAAATGAATGGATATGTACCCACCTCTTTAACAATATATACTATTAGTACATATTACATGAACCTGTCAAGTCCTATATGAACACCGGGGAACGACCCGCTCTTATCGGTGGAAACGCGAGATTCAAACTCATAATTGGACAACCGCTCGCGCTCCTCAAGGCCGGATGATATTCAGCCCCAGCCCCAGGAAGATGATGCCTGTCAGCTTTTCGAATACAGCATGAACTTTTTGATGCTTCCGTATCGTTTCTGAAACTGACGCGGAGAAGACCGCCACAAACAGACACCAGAGAGTTCCGGTGGTCAAGATAATCAGTCCCAGGAAGAGGAAGGACAGCGGGCCATAATTATCCACCGGATCGACAAACTGCGGCAGAAAGGAGAGGAAGAACAGGGCTACCTTGGGATTGAAAAGATTCGTCAGCAATCCCTGCTTGTAGATTTGCAGTCGCGTCTGGTTTTCCAGGTAAGAGCCGGTCTTATCCGCTCCGGCTTTCGCAAGGATTATCCGAATTCCGAGATAGATCAGATAGACCGCGCCCAAGAGCTTTACTCCGTAAAAAGCCATCGGGGATGCGGATAGAAGGGAGGATAAACCAATGCCGGCCAGCAGGGTATGGATGAGAGCCCCGGTACCGATGCCCAAAGCCGACACGATACCGGCCCCCTTCCCCTGGGACAGGCTCCTGCTTATGATGTACAGCGTATCCGGTCCCGGATAGATGTTCAACAGGATACCGGACACGACGAAGGTGGACAGATGCACCGTTCCTAACATGGATTTTCTCTTTATCGAAACCGGGGGGTACACTTTGCCATCAGGGGATTATAAACTATCCCGGGTTCTCAGAATCACCTCTATTTTCCGGAACTCTTGCTCTTGGGATTGTACTTCATCTTCATATACACATCCCCCTCTTTGAGCTCTTCAATCATCTGGTTTAACCGCTTCAGTCTGGTTTCTTGCCGGACAGCCCTGTTGATCCAGCCGATGTAGTCATTCTGCTGATAGGGCGGCCGTGAATGGTAAAGCTCCATGAGGCCGTTATCCTCTAGTGCCTTCTCAACGAAATCAGGCATGGGATGTATGGGACGCGACAGGCCGCTCATCACTACAGCACTCGGAAGACGACATAGAGACCGACCGCTAATCCCGCAGCGCTGCTGAGGATCCACGCAGCCCTGTCCTTCATTGCGGCTCCTTTCCAGAGAAGGGAGACTTTTTCCGATGCCTCCTTCCCCTCGGCCTCACCTGGGAAGAGCATCATGGCTAAACCCAGTAGCAGAAGCGCCGGTACGGCAGCGGTAAGCTTGGGGAGATATTTTCCAGCACTGACGATCATCACAGCATTGACAGCACCGAAGATAAGGCCCAGTACGATCAATATCAATCCGACTTTCCTGCCTGGTTTCATGGCAGTCTCCTTTATTATGATAGCGATTGTTATAGCAGGGGATCAGCGGATGTCAATAGGATTTTTTCCCGTTGGGTCCCCCTCTCTGTTCATGATAGAAGCGCATTACATGGCTGACGAAGGGATGTAATCTTATAACCTCCCCGGAAGACGAAAAAAGCGGCCCGTTCCGTGAACGGATGCGAACCCTGGTGATCTATCGAAAGGATGAGTGGCCCTGTGAATACGAGTACCAGAAGGAGTATTGCGGATTAAAGGGATAGAGCCCTTGTTTGATTATCAGCACCCTGCTAAGGTCATCATCGACAGGCAGGATATCACATAGTCTAATGATCATCATGCTCATGCCGGTGATGCAGATCAGGCCAGTGGGGATGGGAATGGGTCGTCCCTTCATGGCGGTGGCTGTGTTCATGGTAGGAGACATCCCCTTCATGCTCATGATCGTGGTGGAGATCGTCGTGCCGATGGAAATGGGTATGCTCCACCGCACGGTGCCTGTGCAGGTGTTCGTGCCTCTCCAGGGCCAGCAGGGCTACGGAAGCGAGGAAGAGTATCATGGAAATCCACTGCAGGCCACTTACCGATTCCGATAAAACCATAACCGAGAAGAGAACCCCGAAGAAGGGAGCCCCGGAAAAGATGACCTGGCTCCGCGTTGCCCCCAGCCTCTGGGCCGAAATGATGTAAAGGACGATGCTCATGCCGTAGGCGACACTGCCCAGGGCCAGGGCCGCAAAGAGGGTCCCGGCCCGGGGAAGAGTCCCCCAGACAAGATATCCCGCAAAAAAATTGACCGTTCCGGCCACCAGGCCCTTTATGAAGGTGCTCTGTACCGCCGAAATGCCGTCGATCAGTGCCGTGAAGTGATTGTCGAATCCCCAGCAGAGACATGCCAGACCCACGCAGAGGGCCGACGTCCTGCCCGAGGTTCCTTCAGGCAGGGCCAGTATAATCCCCGACGCCAGGGCCAAAAGAATTCCCCCAGACCCGAAGAGTCCCAGGTGTTCCCTGAAGAGAAGGAGACCCAGCAGGGCGGTAGCGGCCATCTCAAGGTTGAGCCAGAGGGATACGGATGAGGCCGATGCCTGCTTAAGGCCGATGAGGAGCAGTATGGGACCGGCCATGCCCCCTAAAACCACAGCTCCCGCCAGTTTACCCAGGTTGCCCCTGTCCATTTTTGCCGTTGACCGAAACTCTTTCCTTGAGGCCAGAACGGGGAAAAGCCCAAGGGACGCCCCCAGATACAGGAGTCCGGCCAGCGACACGGGATTCAGTGACTCCAGGAGCACCTTGCTCGCCGGGGCGGCCAGGCCGAAAAGAGCCGCAGCAGCCAGGGCGAGGAGAAAGGGGATCAGGTGTGTGTGTTCCTTTTTTATCTCCATGGGTCTTTCCGCTCAGAGGAAAATCATCTGCCCAGGTTCTTCATCATCGCCTCAGGATAACGCAATCCGCTGGCGGCATCGGGCGGGAAGATATCATCGATCTCCTTCATCTCCGTTTCAGAAAAGGTGATTTCCAGGGCCTTCACGTTCTCCTCGAGATGACTGCGCTTCGTGGTGCCGGGGATGGGAACAATGTTTTTGTCACGGCAGAGAACCCAGGCCAGGGCCATCTGCCCCGGGGTCACACCACGGCTCGCCGCAAGCTCTTTTATCCTTTCCACGAGCCGGAGGTTTTTATTGAAGTTCTCTCCCTGGAAGCGCGGGGAGCTTCTCCGGTAATCATCTTCCGGCAAGTCTTCGAACTTCCGGAATTTTCCCGCCAGAAATCCCCTTCCTACAGGGCTGTAGGCCACGAACCCGATCCCCAAATCCCGCACCGTCTTAAAAATTTCTGCCTCAGGGTCGCGTGTCCAGAGGGAATATTCCGTCTGCAGGGCGCTCACCGGGTGAACCGCATGGGCCCTGCGGATGGTTTCCGGCCCCGCCTCGGACATTCCTATGTATCTAACTTTGCCCGCCTTTACCAACTCGCTCAAGGCACCGACCGTCTCTTCAATGGGAACAGCGGGATCAACCCGATGCTGGTAATAAAGGTCGATGCAGTCGACCCCGAGTCTTTGCAGCGATCCGTCGCAGGACTGTTTGACATACTCGGGACGGCTGTTGAAACCGCGGAAGGCGGGATCTCCGGTTCTCACTATACCAAATTTCGTGGCAATGACGACGCTGTCGCGCCTGCCTTTCAACGCCTTGCCCAGAAGCTCTTCATTGGTAAACGGCCCGTACATGTCCGAGGTATCGAAAAAGTCAATCCCCAGA
>CALCJG010000011.1 GCA_937967705.1 uncultured Spirochaetia bacterium | reverse complement strand
ACGTCGAAGGTCAACGTTAACGGTGGCGCCATTGCCATCGGGCACCCGATCGGGGCCTCCGGAGGCCGTATTCTCACTACACTAATGTATGAGATGATCAAGCGGGATGCCAAGAAAGGCCTCGCTACACTCTGCATAGGCGGCGGCCAAGGTTCTGCTCTTATCTTGGAGAGATAAGCATCAGATGTGAAAGTGAAAAAAAAAGCTGATCTTCCAGGATCAGTTTTTTTTATTTTATAAATTCATTTTTGATGTATGTCTCAATAACATATCCCCTATCACTGCGAACAAGGATCAAAGGCGATCCGTTGCAAAACTCAATAACAGGTTCAGTCCCCTTCCTTTTTATCAGTGCATCCAGGAGTTTCCTTAAAAAAGGCATATGCCCGGCTATCAGAACCGATTCATTCTGCTTTTCAATCTCCTTGAGCATCTTGTCAATGTCATCATTGGGAGCGATGTAGGGACGGGTCTCGGTTTTTATGCCGCCCAGGGCAAAGGAGATGATCTCCGCTGATTCAAGGGAACGTTTTTTATCACTGTGCAGAATCAAAGCCGGGTAGGTTGGCAGTTTTTTCAGGAACTCCCCGCATTTTTTCATCTGCATCAGTCCCTTTTCCGAAAGAGGTCTTTCAGGATTAACGGCTTCCTCCAGTGCCTCCCCATGCTGTACCAGAAAAACTCTCATCCTGTGCAAGATCACCACCTCTCTTTTACAGATCGTCAACGGGACTACGAATTATAATACATGCCAAGTATGGTAATATCATCCACATAACGCTCATTGGCGCAAAACAGCTCCACCTCGGAAAAGAGATCCGTAACTATAGCATGCATCCCCTTGGCTTTGATCCTCCAAAGGAATTCCAGGAAATTCTTTTGTCCCAGGAGCTCCTCCTCACTGTTGGTGCACTCATAGCTCCCATCGGTATAGAAAATGATCTTATCCCCCGGTTTAATGTCTACTTCCACTTCCTCATAGACAGAGGTGTCGAATATACCAACAAAGGGACCATTAGGTTCCAGCAAATCCACATCGCCGCCATCTCTGATGATGATGGGCGAGGGAATCCCTGCATTGCAGTAAATGAGCTTATTCCTCTCGAGATCGAAGGCTCCGTAAAAGACCGTCGCATAATTGTAACTCATTTTTCGCTGGGACTGGATAAGGAATTTGTTCATCTCCGATATGGTCTGAGAAGGTGATTTCGTGTTTTTCATGACCGTGCTGATCGCTGTTTTCACCATGGCGGAATAAAGAGCAGCCGGAACCCCATGCCCCGAAACATCTCCAAAGACAAAAGCGAAATGGTTCTGATCGGAGATGATGAAATCGAAAAAATCGCCGCTGATTTTTTCCACGGGATGAAACTTTAAGGCAAATTGAAACTTCTGGATTTCCGGAAACACCACAGGGAAAATGCATTTCTGCAGGTTGCTTGCGATGTCGAGTTCGTTTTCTATCTCAAGGTTCCTTGCCTGTATCTTCTTGTTGAGGATCTCCAGTTCCGTATTCTTCTTCTGAAGTTCCTCCATAAGGCGATTTTTTTCATGGAGAAGGCGGCGCCGTTCCATGGCCTTGTTTACAGAAAGGGTAATCTGATCGTTTTTAAAAGGCTTCAGGATAAAATCGAAAGCGCCGTTTTTCAGCGCCGAGATAGCGACATCTATATCGTTGAACCCCGTTACTACGATTACAGGTATGTTGGCATCGACGGAATGAACTTTTTTCAAAAACTCTATGCCGTCCATCCCGGGAAGATTGACGTCCGTGATGATTACATCGATCTTGCTTATCTCCTCCTTGTTTAGAGCGTCTTCGGCATTAAGATAACTCTTGACTGAAAACTCCTCCTCAAGAATGAAGGTGAGAACATCGTTAACCATCTCATCATCGTCGATGACTAATATTTTTTCCTCTTGGGCCATATTCTATCTCTTAAACACCATGATCACTTCTCCGGGTTTCCACCTTCCCCGACCCCAATGGCAATGTACCCCTGAAAACGATCTCTCGGCGGCACCTTTGCCCCGGCAGGGGACCGGGTTCTATAACGCTCCAGCAAGGCTATGATGTTCCCAGGCTCTGTATTGTCCACCAGCATAAGCGTTTGCACCCCGGTATAGAGAGAGGCCTCAGCCATGAGACAGATCTGTTCCGTATCCATCTTTTCCCTCTTCTTAATGACGATCTTTGCAGCTGTCTTCTTTTTAAAGAGCCACCCGCTATTGATACCCCTGTCATCCGGCATGCTGTCTATCAATCCTGCATAGCGAGCCGGGTCAGCCTTGTTGATATCCAGCTCATCCACTGAGAGGGACTTTAGGGAGACCGAAGATTGCGCTTCTTTTTTTAGCCCCTTTCCATTGAAGAGAATTTTATCAAGGCCGCCACTGGTAACCCTTGCATAATAAGCGGTCCTGTCCAGTGAGGAGGCGAAGGTGAAAGGAGGAAATCCTTTCATCTTCTGAGCATTGCCGAATATCCGGACAGTCATATCATCCAGAATAATAAATATCTTCAATCCAAGCCTGCCGGCTCTTCCCTTTAGGTAACTGCTGATGGCCTCATCACGTTCCCCGCCCTTTTGGTTTTCTTTCAGGGGAACCCTGTTAAGTGTGATGTCACTCCCCTTGATCTCCCAGCAGTAGACATCATTCCCCTGGTCCATGAAACGATATACAACACTTCCCCTGGGCCCCCTGAGAGGTTTTTCCGATACCTCGATATAACTCCTCAACAAGGGGTTGCTCTTACCGGATGAGGAAACAACACCCTTCAACTGGTTTTGCAATCCTGCCAGATCTTTCTGAACCTTTTTAATCTTATCCGAGTTCAAGGGTTCCCCCTTTTCCAGCTTCGAGGAGAGAATTCTCTTCAAAATACTGATACTCCGGGTTATATCCCGATACTGCTTGTAATTCTTCCTGTCCTCGGCTCTTGCAAAATCAGGGAAATCCTTCATGACCAGCTGAACTCGGCCGATTGCGCTTTTCAACTCCAACTGCTCCAGCGCCCGTTTCACAGCCCCCTTGTGTATAAGAAAATCCGCATACTCATCCATAAGAGCGGAAACCTGATGAAACTTATCCATATAAAGATAGGGCTCGGTCTTTACAAGACGGACGGCCTTAAGATAATACCCCTCTGCCAGGGACGTATATCCGGATCCCTCGAGTCCCTGACCATGCTCCCTGAGAATGTTGCCCAGCTTTTGATAGACCACCCAGTTCAGGTCCTCGTAGGCCATGTTTTTTCCGATGGTTTCCGCGTTCAGGTAGCTCGTATAGGCGTCGTCAATCATGCCCATCCGTTTCTGAGTTGTCCCCAGATTTAAAAGGAGCTTCACCATCAGACGCTTGGATATCTTTTTGTCCGCCTCTACCAGGGCGTTTTCAAAACGTTTCCTGGCATCGGAATACAGATCAAAGAGCTGCTTGTTATAGGCATGGTACTCTGTGGGATCGAGCCCTTTACCTCCGGATTTTTGGGTATAAATCTGCTCGGCGTGATAACACTTCAATATCCCGACAGCGATGTCTATGCTGTAATAGATGCTCTGCGCGTTTACTTTAATCCGTTTTCTGAGGGCATTCAGCTCCTTTTCCTCTATGGTGCGCTTTTTCGCCTTTGCATCGGCTTCCAGCTTGATCCTTTCCTGAACAAAACGATTCTTCTCATAACTGTCCTTATAGGCCACCATCCTCTGAATGACGGTATTCACGCTCTTCTCCGGCTCCGCTAAAAGCATAGGCTTGTAATCCATGAGAAAGGCATAGAGATCGGAGATATTCATGATGGTGCTGAATATGCCGCCCAGATCATTGACGTCCGGACTTGCCGCATAATCCCAGGCCTGTGTAAAATAATCCCTTGCCTGAAGATAATCATGCATCATATAATAACAGTAGCCGATATTGTTCAGGGTTCTAATCCGGGCCTCCTGGTTTACCTTGTCATTGCGGTCTTTCAGGAGTTCCAGCTTCTTTTTAAGGAACTCGATGGCCCTTTGGTAGTTACCCCTGCCGAAATTGATTACCTCCTGGAGAGCAAGGTTGAGCAGCTTTTTATTGAAAGTATCCAGCTCGGTATAGATCTTATTATCCCCAATAACCGCCGTGTCGGAACCCAGATCGTAAAACCGGATAGGTCCGATTCCGAAAATTTTAAAACCCATTTTATAGGTCTTCTTGTCGTCCTTATAGTCCTTAAGAAGCTTTTCCGCCTTGTCCAGATACTCCAGGGCTCTATCAGCATCTCCCATCTCATAATAGCAGTATCCGATCTCCTGAACATAGCGGGCCCGGTCCACCTTGATCTTGTTGCTGTCAGCATATTGAAGAATCTTCTGAAACCAGGCGATGGCGTCTTTATAGTTCTCCTCCATACGACTGAAAAGAGCGAAGTATCGGTACAGATAGTAGATCTGCAGCTTATACTTGGAAGCCCCCTCTTTGGCGGATAGACGCTGATAGATTCCCAATGTCCTGTTCATCTCATCCCGGGCCTTTTCTATCTCGTCGTTCTGCCAGTAGCAGAAACCCAGATGGAAGCGATATATCGCCTCCTCGATCTCCGTATTGAAATGGAGCTTGTACTTGAGCACATCCTCATAATGACGCAATGCCCTGGGATAATTGGAAAGAAGATAATAGGTGTTACCTATGTTCAGATGAAGATTGCCCTCCACTTCCGGATACTTTTTTTCATCGTTGATGCCCAGAGCTTTTTCATAAATCCCGATGTTTCTCTCCCAGAGGTATTTTGGGAACACATCCCCGATCACGCCTTCCTTTTTCCCTCCCGTTTCTTGTTGGTCCTCTTTACGCTTGAGATCTACATACTGGAAGACCCATCCCTTAAGCAGATAAGGATCCACATAGGTATCGTCCATAAAAAGGGCCCAATCGATCTGCTCTACGGACTGATAAAAGCATTTCAGCATGTTCTCCAGATCTCCTGCGACGAGACCTCCGCTCAGATTTCCCACCAGGGACTGCCCCCGGTCATAGGTCAGCCCCATCTTCGAGTAGATATAAGCGAGACCGTAGAGATGGGCCTTGTCGAAATCCAGCCTGGCAATGGGAAGCCTCTTGATATACTTATCCTCAAGTTTTTTCAGGCGGTTATAGGCGTTCCCGCGACCCTCCGCAGCGGTGTCGACATAGAGAACATGTGCCCGGGAACCGTATTCATTATAGATATCCTCATACTTTTTCAACAGATGGACGTAAGTGATAATACCCACATATTTCTGATAGAGGCTGACGGCATCTCCAATCCTGCCGGCTCCCCGCAGATTTTCCCCCAGCTTCTCGTAGTGGGAAATAAGTTTGATAAGAACCCGGGGAAAATCGGGCTGCTGCCAGTAAAGCTGATAATTACTACTGAGCTCGTAATAATATCTCTCCATCTCCTCAGGCCTGTTCATCTTTTCTGCGATCTTACCCAATAGCCTGTTGGCCTTGTAGAAAGTGAGATCGGATTTATTCACAAGCTTAAGGCATTTCTGAAGATGCTCCAGGGAATTTTTGACATCAATGCTGCGATAGTAGGCGTTTCCGAGAATATATTCGAGAATACCGGGAAGATACTTGTTGTCCTTGAATCTTTTAAGGTGTTTATCAGCAACCCTTATCTGAAGTTTGAGATCCTTCTCTTTGCTGAAGACATCGATGATGTTTTTAAGCGTATCGTTCTTAAGATAAACAAACTCAGAACCAAGAACGTTCAGATAGGCCTGCGGAATCTCATCCCGAACACTGCGGAAGGAGAGAGCGCCTATTTTGTATTCTACATACCTGATCCGGTCGAATTTCGTGTGCCTCTCAGCAACGGTTCTGTACCATTTCAGAGCCTCAGCGGTTTTTTTGCTGTTAAGATAATCATCCCCAAGCTGTTCCATCATGTAGGGGAGAAATTCTTTCCTCTTGGTATCCTTCTCAAGATCACCGATGGCCCCCAGAAGAACCGCACTGCCGGATCTTCCGGAAAGGATTTTATCTAGGTAACGGCCTGCGATATTCCTAAAGTCATTCTTTTCCGGCGAAAGGGATTTAACAAGCCTATGAAGGCGTTCCGCATCCTTTTTATAACCGTATTCATGGTACAGCCTGGCTGCCTCCATAAGTGCCTTGGATACAAAAATAATGGACTGAGTATCCTTCCGGGTACCGAAGAAACTGTATACCCGTTCCAGGCACATAACATACTTCTCTATGTCATCCTGTTCCTTGATATATTTTTCTGCCAGCATATACTGCTGGAGGGCATTTCGCTTTTTCGGGATGATGCCGTACTCCGGGATGATATTGATATTGATGTTCTGTCCCATCATATCTGAATAAAGAAGAGTTCCATCATACTCCTTGTCCACAGACTTAAAGGCGGGGATCCATTTGGCTCCGAAGGAGGAGCTCGAGTACACCGTCAGGGGATATTCCAAACCTGTTTTAAGATTTCTGTAGTACAGGATGGAGTTGTCCTTGAGATCGATCTTACCGTCCGCATTGGTGTCCCGGTCGATAAGGGTATAGACGATTTCGTGGCTGTTTTTCATAAAGGACGGATACAGTTCGATAGCGCTCGTATTGGTGATTCTACGCTCCCTCCGTGTTTTAAAGTCGACAATATATACATCCCCATTGCTGCCCTTATCCGTGTAGGATATGTAGATGATGGATTTCCCATCCTCGGAGAAACGGGGATACATCCCCCCTTTTTTCGTGATCTGGATTTTATCGTTTCCCTTTCGGTCCATCACCCATATGTTCTCCAAACCATTTCCCCGGGTCGAGGAAAAGGCGATCCAGTCGCCGTCAGGAGACCAGCAGGGAGAGCTGTCCTTGATGATGCGGACGGTCTTGGTCGCAGGATCCTGGAACTGCGTCAGATTCCGTGCTTTGTCGTCCAGGGAGGGGAGATCGGCAATGGATTTCGCAGCACTCGCTATAAGCTTCTTGGGTTTGACCCTTACAACATAGATATCCCCCTCGGGATCTTCCCTTTGCGAAACAAAGGCAAGATATTTACCGTTTGGCGAAATGGCCGGAGCCGTGTCTTTGGAAGGATGTCTGGTTATTCTAACCGTTGTAATATCCTTAAGGGAACGCAGGTAGATGTCGAAGTTGCCGTTGTCCCGATCCGAAGAAAAATAGAGATATTCGGCATCCGCCGTTACAGTCCCGTCGATTTCCGTAGACTGCTCGATCGTAACCGGCACTACCTTTCCTACATTGTACTTGTATTCCTTCCGCAATATCTTGCTGTAATTGAACTCCACCTCTTTGGCGCTCTTGTCCTCACAGGAGGGAAGGAAAACGGAAGATATCAGTAAAATCGCAAAGAGGGCTCTTCTTACGGTTCTCGGTTTCATTATTTTCTTTCCCATTTACCTGAAGTATCCTGAATCCAGTCATTTTTTTCGGCAACAGCCCTCTGCTCCTCAGCGAACTTCACACCAAAGGCGGCTATATCCTTTTCCGATGGCTTACCAGTCGATTTTGTCAGGGTTCTGACAAAGATCATTTTACGGGCCTCATTCTCCTGCTTGACAACGGCATCCAGTTTCCCCTTCAGCTTTTTATCCTTGCTGTACCTGGGCGTACCAATATATTTGAGGTAGCCGTCATTCCCCTCACCGACAACTCCCTCTTTTTTATAAACCCGTATCCGGTCACGGAGATCATCCCGTATCTTCATGGCCTTGAAGAGCACCTTGTCCTTCTCATAGATCCCCTTGCCCTTTCCGGAATTGGTTTTCACAGAGGAGATGATCCAGGCATCCTTCTCAAGCTCCCGGTAATCCCCCACGATCTGACGCTCGATGACCGTTTTCTCCCCGGTCATGCTGATTTCGGGAGGAGATATTTCCAGGCAGCTGGGGATACCGCTCGTTGCACACCCTATAGCGGAACAGGCACCCGCCAATAAAAGCATCAGAACCACCGGCCTCAATGATTTCATATTACTGCACCTCCCTAACCTTTCTGAGATACTCCTGTATCGGCATTCTTTCGAACTCCACTTTCTCATCCTTGACACCAACAAGATAACCGAAGACACCCTTCTTCACAAATAGTACCGTTGCATACACCAGACCCTTGTCCAGGTTGAAATTGAAGCTTCTCACCGTCTGGGAATTATCTACGGCAAACTGGGCCATCCCCAGCTTGGATTTACCCTTCTCCGTACTGAGCCCTGTCATCAGACGGTTGGCAAATTTATCCCCGATCTTGTAGATATTGATGTACCCCTTTATGTTCAATTCCTTGCTGAAATCGAGGTTTTTACCCACAAAATTGGCATTCAGGGAAAGCTCCGCGTCCCGGGTCTTTTTTGACACATCGGGATCATCCAGCCGCCCGATGTCCACATTGGTCACATCGAGGATGAGTTTATACTCAAAATTCTGCTTCTTCATGTCGGCCAGGTTGAAGAGTATATCGCGTCCGTAAAGGGCCCCGTCGAGCACATAGGCCTTGAGTTTTACGATTTCGAAGGTGTTGTCCCGGAAGAACATCGTCGCGGAAAAATCCTTAAGATATTCAAAGGAAATATCCCGGGCGGGATGCTTGGCCTTTATGCTTTTAATCGTAAAGTTTTCCTTCTCCTTGAAGAAGGCGTTGTCTATGATGCTGCTCTTGTCCAGAAGGATGCGGGATTCCCCCTTGTACCGGGGGGTAAAATAATACTCGAAGGGGAATTTCATGTTGAGATCCTCCACCGAGGTTTTATCCTTGTCATTCCTTACAAAAAAGCGGTCGATCCGGAAGGTGCCGGAGGCTTTTCCATCCTTTAGGTCGCCGGTCACCCGGGTCTTCAATTCGATTTTTCCCGCCATCTTCCAGTCGCTGTAAATGGTTTTCATTTTGGGGATGTCCAGGAGGACAGACAACCGCAGATCGGAGTTGGAGAAGGGCGGCTTCTTCATATCGAGAAATCCATCAGCGGTCACGCTCAGATTTTTTTGACGGCTGCCCAGATAGAGTTTGTTGATGGTCAGACGCTTTTTTGCATTGTCCTGCACAATGCTCACCTTGATCGCGGCGTCATTGACGTCAAAATCAGGGACCTTTATCAGGACTCCCAGATCAGCTTTGATGACCTTTTTTCCCAGGGCAAAACCGGTATCCAGACTCATACTTACCGGCTTTTTCAGGGGTATATTCGCCAGTTTCTTGCGGAAACTCTTGGGAAGCATGCCGATGAGCGGCTGCTTGCGGAAAAGGAAACGTGTAATTTTTACATTCCCGTTCAGTTCCGGTTTGAGATAAACCTGTCCCCGCACACCCAGATCAAGGGCGTTTCCTCCCCCTGCCGGGTTATAGAACCTCAGAGACATGCTGTTGATATCCACTTTTCGGAAATTTTCAAAGGCGGAAACATCCAGGGAAAGGTTCAAACCGTTGTCCCCGGACTTGTTGCGCTCCATGGCATAGTAGAGGTGAGGCAGATTGAGTTTGGAGAGGATTTTCATATTGTCTCCCCGCTTGAAGACCTGATAGCCCAGCTTGAAGGAAGGAATAGAGGCCTCGATACCGGGGTTGCGGAAATGGATTTTCCTCATGTTAAGTTCGCCGTTGATATCAATATCCCGAATATTGCCCTGAATCGTCAGGGGATAAAGGGAGATATTGCCACCAAATTTCATCCGGCGGTTGCCCGTCACCTGAACGAAGTAGGGATACAGGTCGCTGAGTGCGATATCGCTTTCTGTCATTTTAAGGGAGATGTCCTGTTTGGTGGCAACGTTCTTTACCTCCCCGGTCATGTAGAGCCATTTCCGGCTGCGGAACTTGACTCCCAGATGATTCAGTTTGAGATAATCGTTGATGGGATTGTAGAAGACATCATAAGAAACCATGAAACTCAATGGGGCCAGATGACTTCTTTTAAAACGCACCGGCGTTTTGTAGGTTCCCATTTTCAAACGGCTCTCAAATTGAGGCTTGCCCTTTTCGCTTTTACTGAAAAGCAGTTTCCAGGTCAGGATGAGGGGCGGGGATACGTCGGCGTCCCTGGAATAGAAAGTCACGTCCATCTCCTCTTTGGGGTTTAGCTCTATCTTCATTCGTTCCAGGAGTTTCACCGCCTCAACGGATTTGGGGATGGTCTTGAAGGGAGGAATCCATATATCCACACCGAAGCTGAGACCCTCCAGAGCCGACTTGAGCTGAGACCCTTTCGCGTAGACCCTGAGATCATCCAAGACGAATTTGAAAAGGAATTCCACTGAAACAGGAAGATTGATCTCCTTGGAGGGAGGCCCCTCCTCTTCCTCTTTCTTCTTCTCCTCTTTTTTCTTTTCCGGCTTTTTTTCAGAGGGTTTCATCAGTCGGGCGGCGTTCCAAATCCCGTTTTTTTCTTCCAGGTAAATTCTGGGTTTGTAAATGCCGATTTCCTCGAATCGGATGTTGCCGATCAGAATAGGGAAGAGACCGTATTTCAGCACAAGGCGCTCGATTTTTACGAACTCGCTCCTGCCGAATTCCTCTCCGTTGCGTATCACGATGTCCCTCATAACAAAACCGCTGTAGGGGCTGAATGAGTCCACTTTCAGGGAGATATCACCGTTAGACATCTCCTTAAAATTTTCCACGATGAGCCTTTCCACACGCCCCGGCGTCAGATAAAGCCAGGCCGCCAGAAGGGCCGTAAGGATGAGGACAACCAGGACAATCGGTATCCAGACGAAAAGGATTTTCAGGGATTTTAACAGCATACGCCGCGGAAGACTTCGGCCGGATACTCCTTTTTTCCCGGTGAAATCGTTTTCCCGGCTGGCTTCCGAAGATTCGGGATTATCGGATATGGCTTTACGCTTAAATAACCTGGCAATAATGCTTTCCCTGTCCTTAGTTTTCATCTGGCAACCTATAAATGAATTAATATGGAGACATTACACAGAGTGATAGAATACTGTTCCTAATATTTCTTCTATTAATATATTCCCGGTCACCTGTATTTCAAGCACTTTTTGCGCATACTCACCCCCATACTCCAGCGCATTTTGCGGCTGTTTCGCTCCTTTTCTTATTATGGTTGACAATCCCTATTTTAACACATATGATTAAAACATTTCCTTTATTGATGATGAACTCGATATCACAATATCTGTGCAGGATCCCTTGTATCCATTATTACAGGGTCTATCCCGCAATATCGGGGGAAATACATATAGTAAATCATCTTTCGATTGCAATCATGAGACGAATTCGAACAGCTATGACGATACGGACGGCATGAAGGATCTATGAGCATATTTTCTCTACTATCTGCCAGTACAGTCCTGATCTATCTGGCCGTCGGGATATATGTTCTGAGACTCGACACACGGCGCGGGTTGAACAGAATATTCTTTTTAACAACCCTCCTCCTCAGCCACTGGTCACTAGCCTATGCTTTTTTCTACTCCTCGCCGGACAAGTCGCTTTGCTGGTTATGGTACAAGATTTCTTCACCCGGATGGTGTTTCCTTCCGGCCTCGCTCCTTCATTTTTT
>CALCJG010000010.1 GCA_937967705.1 uncultured Spirochaetia bacterium | reverse complement strand
GGTGACCAGGGAAGGGGATTTGCCGTAGTGGCCGATGAGATAGGCAAGTTATCCGAACATTCCGCTCTCGAACTCAAACAGATCACCAGCATCATCGAAAAGAACCGATCTGATGTGGAAAGGGGCAATATTATCATAAAAAACATACTCAGCTTTATAACCCTCCTCATGGATGGATTAAAGGAATTTCAGGCAAAATCCGTAACGACCCTCCGGGAGATCGGAGAGCAGAAAGAGATCAAAAATCAGATGGATGCGGAGATGGATACGGTCAGGATCAACTCTGATGAGATCGAGCAGGCCATGAGCGAACAGGATATGGCGCTGGCGGAGATAGTGAAATCCATAGATACCACCAATAATACCATACAGGAGATTGCCCAGAACTCTCTGAACCTCCGCAAGACTGCTGAGACGCTCAAATCCGTAGGTGATGACCTTCTCTCCCGCCTGTAACTCTGGATACCCTCTGAATATGAACACGCTGGGGCGTTAACCTTCTGGACAATATTTCATTAATCGCAACCGACACCCCCAAGAAAGGCTTTACATATTTTTTACCCTCTGAAAAATAGCCCCAATTTACAAACATTAAGTGAGGGTAAAGAGATGAAAAAGGTTGGTTTTATCGGCTGGCGTGGAATGGTCGGCTCGGTACTCATGGGCCGGATGCTGGAGGAGAAAGACTTCAAGGGATACGAACCGCTCTTTTTCACAACATCCCAGGCGGGGCAGAAGGGACCCGACATCGGCATGGAACTGCCCCCCCTCCAGGACGCTTTTGACATACAGAAGCTTTCGGGCATGGACATCATCGTCACATGTCAGGGGGGTGATTACACCAAGGAGGTTTACCCCAAGCTCCGGGGAAACGGCTGGAAAGGATACTGGATCGACGCCGCTTCCGCCCTGCGCATGAACAGCGACAGCATCATCGTCCTCGACCCCGTCAACCGGGGCGTGATCGACGAGGGCCTGAAATCCGGGATAAAGGACTATATAGGCGGCAACTGCACCGTCAGCCTGATGCTCATGGCGCTAGGAGGACTCTTCAGCGAAGGGCTGATCGAATGGCTCACCTCCATGACTTATCAGGCGGCTTCGGGAGCCGGCGCAAAGAACATGCGGGAGCTCGTACAGCAGATGCATGTCATCGGGGGAAAGGCGGCCCCTCTCCTGGACAGGGACGCCAGCGCCATACTGGACCTGGATAAAAACGTGTCGGCGACCCTGAATGAGGCTTCCTTCCCCGTGAGCAATTTCGGGGCCCCTCTGGCGGGAAGCCTCATACCCTGGATCGACAGCCTTATGGAGTCCGGTCAGACAAGGGAGGAATGGAAGGGATATTCCGAGACCAACAAGATTCTGGGTCTCAAACAGCCCATCCCCATCGACGGGATCTGTGTCCGTGTGGGCGCCATGCGCTGCCACAGCCAGGCCCTGACCATCAAGCTTAAAAAGGACGTTCCTCTCAAGGATCTCACGGACATCATTGCCGGGGCCAATCAGTGGGTCAAGGTGGTTCCCAACACCAAGGAGGAGACCCTTAAACAGCTGAGCCCGGCGGCCATCAGCGGAACCCTGACTGTTCCCATCGGCCGGCTCCACAAGATGAACCTGGGGCCGGAATTCCTCACGGCTTTCACGGTGGGTGACCAGCTTCTCTGGGGAGCGGCGGAACCGATCCGGCGCATGCTCAATATACTGTTGGGGTATCTGGGATAGAAAAAAGGGGCTTCGGCCCCTTTTTTCATTCTCCATCAAACCGCGCCAAGAGGGCCTGACGAGTATTGCCCTCAGGAGAAATCATAGACCAGTTTCATGATGAGCCCCGGGTTTTTGTCCAGGAAGAGCATCATGTCTCCGTTCTTCACCGCCAGGAGCGTAACAATGTTAGTATGGCGAAAGGTATATATCTGGGGCTCGGATTTATGGAGCCGCTGCACATCTCCCACGATATCCCCCCTCTTTAATACGGCAATGACCTTACCGTTCAGCACCACTTCCACCTCGCCTTCCTGAATGATGTAGATGTATTCCGGATTCACATCCTCCATGATCAGAATCCCGCTGCCCGTCTTTTCCTGGGGCAGAAAGATGGATTCCAGCCAGGTCTTCTGCGATGCGGTACAGTGCTGGAAATAATAACTGGTGGAGAGCAGATTCCAGGTTTCGCTGTTCCGGTTCCGCGCCAGGCGCTTGAGGGCCTTTTCGAATTCCGTACCCACTATGAAGTTGAGGAACTTCTCCCGGGGTATGGTATAGGCCACCACATCCGTTTCGGCGTAGACATCCGCCGCCCTGTCCTGTTCCGTAACCAGGGCAACTTCGCCGAAGTATTCATAGCTGCCGTAGATCTTGCGGTTCGCCAGACCCCCGCTGTCGACGGATACATTGCCGGAGTATATGATAAAGAACTTATCCCCCCTGCTGCCTTTCTTTATGATAAGGTCCCCGGTGCTGTAGCGCTCTTCTTCCACGATGTCGAGGAACTCCTGCGCCTTGCGTATCGGGAGCCCCTGGAAGAAATCCAGGTGATTGAGGAGCCCCAGGATCTGATAGGCAATCTCGAAACGCGGGGCCTTGGTCTCGAAATAAAGGGTGTTCTCGATTCCGAATCGCGCCAGCTTAAGGGAGGTATCTGCTGGGAAATCCTTTTTGGCTATGTGATACACGACGATGTTCTTTTTAATCTCCTCCGGCATGGCGTTGAGTATGGCGATGGGGGTGTGCAGAGGGGCTATGCCGGATTCGTGATAGATCACCTTCGAATCCCAGGGGAAACTCCTCAATTCGCTGTAGCGCTCCCGGGAGATGAGTTTCTTCTCGTAGAGATCTTCATGTATGGTCGGATCATTGTTGTGGTCCGATGTGTAGACGAAGGACTGGTCCTGGAACTCCATGCGGAATCCCACCGTGGGGATGGAATGCAGGGTATAGGCCATGTCGAAACGTCCCCCGTGTATAAAGACCGGCGTACCGATCTTGACAGGATGGAAATCGAAGAGCTGCATCAGGTAGGATTCCGGCACATCGCTCAGAGCGGAGTACTTGCGCAGAAAGCTCATCATGACGGTCTCGGTGGTATAGATCGTTATCTTCCCCTCCTCCAGAATTTTCTGAAAGGTCCCCGCGTCGTGGTCGGCATGGCAGTGAGTGAGAATGATGCTGTCGATGAGCTTGGGATTGACATTGGAATCCTCGAGCCATTCTGTGGAGTTGACCGGCGGGTCCACCATGATCCCGTTGTGGTTCAGCCAGATGATGAAGCCCGAGGTGTTCTCCTCGGGATCGAATCCGTGGCTGGGTCCCAGACAGGTGACCCCGAAGAGCGGCGGGTTATAGGGCTCCGGCAGCCTTTCCCCGATGAGGTAGGTGGGCTTGTACTCCACATGTCCCGGCACCTTGGCTATCTCCCGTCCCTCATGAGTCAGGCAGAAATGACCGTCACTGCAGCGCTCAATCCGGATCCCCTGTATCGTAAAATGCCCGTCATGGAAGATACCGAAAGCCAGGAGGTCGGAAAACTTCAGTCCCTTGCGGAAATAGTTCATCTCGTTGCGTATTTCGGGGATATGCCGGCTGACCGTACCGTTATCATAATCGAGGGAGATATCCAGCTCCTGGGGTCCGAAGAGCGCCTCCTGCAGAACCCGCTGAATCTGGGGAAACTGTTCCTGATTGCAGATGATGAAGGTCTTCTTGTTCTTGATGAAGTAATTGTAGTATATGGGGAACTCCACCTCCGCCACGCTGATCCCCTTGATCCAGTTGAACATCTTGTCGGGAAGAACGAAGATCTGGGGAACCCCCTTATCCATCCGCATGGTATCCTTGATGGTTTCCGGCGGAGAACCGAACTGGATGTATCCCGCCGGGGTATCCACGAGATATCCCCCCCGGGGGAGTATCATATAATTGCCTTTTTCAATGACCGGGTTGTCCATTTTCAGCCCTGCTAGGCCTCACTCACGCATTGATATACGGCAACACCATATTATTTGAAAGGATTTAATCAAGTAATTTTTATTTCCTCAGAGTCCCTTAAGGGCCTTTGACCGCCGTCAGGAGGAAGACCGGGTATTCCTTCTCCTTCCCCCCCTCCCGCACCTTCCGGACGACATGGACCCGGGAAAAGGCAACTTCCCTGAAACCGGCTTCTTGGGTCCAGCGTACCAGGGCGTCGGTATCGAATCCGAAATGCTCCACACCGGTATTATCCTCATGGAAATCCCCCTCTTCCCGCTCCAAATCCGCCAGGGCAATGCGCCCCCCGGCTCTCAGAAGCCTGTGGAGATTGGCGAAGAGAGCCTGAGTGTTCTCCACATGATGCAGGGTCATGGAGCTAACGATCAGATCACGGTTCCCCTGCCGGGCATCATCGGGATCGATTCCCCCCAGATGGGTCTCGATATTGTTAAAGGAACCCTCCCTGATTTTCCGTTTGAGAACCTCGATCATCGCCCGGGAACTGTCCACCGCCAGCACCCGGCCGGCCCTGCCGGCCAGCGCCAGGGTTATCAAACCCGTTCCGGATCCAAATTCCAGCACCTGCATGGTGTTGTTGATGTCTATAGTCCGGAAAATGGCCTCCGTCACCCCCGTGGCCAGGGCCATACGCTGAGGGGTATCCCACCCATCGGCTCTTGCATCGAACAGGGATTCTTCGACAACCTTTTCATTCTGCATAATCCATACCTTACTTTAACGATTAATTTCCCATCCTGGCTGATCCAGCGTGTCCCGCCAGGATACCTTCTCTTCCCGACCGGCATACTCACGATAGTACAGGGGTGATATTTCATCATACCTCAACCGGAACCCATCAGCGAAAAAACCTGTCGCTATAAACACATTTGCAGCACAGTCTCCCCGTTCTTTTTTTATTGACATCGCACCGGATACCGCCAAGGATACAGGGGATCCCGAGCCTATCGGGGATAATTCCTCTTGCCCGGAGTCTTTTATGAGAAATAAAACCGGATCCCCGCTGATTCTCCTATGCCTTCTCCCGGGACTTCTGTTCCACCTGAACTGCGGAGGAACCCCCAGGCCCAAAGGGACCCTGTCCAGAACTCTCAGCGAAAGCTGTCTGCGGGATGAACCTGTTCAGGCCCTGCCCTGCCGGGAACGAATCCCCAAAGGGGCCGAGGTCATCACATTGAAGCCCCTGACCAGGGACCCTGAAACCGGAATTTACTGGACACAGGTCGAATGGAGAGGGAAGAGGGGATGGCTTCTCTACGAAACGGCGGAAAGCCCCCTTCCGGCCCCCGCCCGTGGTACGGATGCCGACTCTCTTATCGGGACCTGGAGGAGCGTCCGGGCCGAGGGGACGATTGCCCTCTACGCCCTCGAAATGACATACAGCCTGAAGAGCAGCAACCGCTTCTCCCTGCGGCTCAAACAGAAAAGCGGCAAGGTCCGCCATGAGGAAGGGGTATACCGGATTGAGGGTAACCGCATACTTTTCAATCCCGGGAAAGCCGACCAGACCGTACTCTATTTCCGCCGGGAAGGGGACTGCCTGATACTCCAGGACCGGGAAGGGAAATCCTCCGTCTGGCTCAAACAGTAAAAGGATAAGGAAACCTGATATGATACTGGAGAGAATAAGGAATCTCATCAAAAATCCGAAACGGGAGAAGAGTTTCGCGGAATACATCTCCCAGTCTGACGGGATGGATGTGGAGTGCAGCCTGGATGCCTTCTCCCACTCCTCCCGCTGCGAGCGCCTGCTGCTCAATCGTTACGGCACCTCCGAGATCGAGGATCTGCTGCGCCAGAGCGGATTTACGGAAGGCCTTACCCGCCTTGGATTTCCGCGTCTGGACAGGAACATCACTCACGACGACATGCGAATCCATACGCTGAGGATATACGACCGCCTCCAGGAGCCGGACCGTCTACTCGTGGATATTCGCCTCTCCGAAAAATCCCTGTCCGGCGGGGTTTTAAAGGGCTACACATCACCGCCTCGAAAAACCTTCGACCTGCTTTCCTTGGAGTGGATATCCCTGCAGAACCCCCGCGGGAAATTCACCAGGAAACGGCCTCAACTCCCGGGACAGCTGAGACCGGGACTGTCCCTGCTCCGGGAGACCATGGAGTTTTTACGCCTGCTGGGAGCCTGTCTTTCCAGGGACGGTGTGATGACCGTGGCGGATCATTACCACGCGGCATTGATGTACTCCCGCTACTGCTCATTCACGGACCCCCTGCATGAAGGTCTTCTCCGGGCCGCACTCCGGGATCTGGCCGGCTACTCTCTTCCGGACATATCCTGGGGTTTCCTTACACAGACCGTTGTCAACCGGAGCACGGGAAAACCGCAGGAGTTCTCCCCCTCCCCTCAGATCATGCCGATCTCGGAAGAGATGAAGGAATACTTCAACTCAAGGGATTACCGGCAGAGGGTTAAGGATGTGGCGGAGCGGGCGGGTTTTTCCCTGGATGGGGAAACCATGAAAAAGCGGAGAAAGGCCCTTCTGGCCAGCAAGAATATCTCCGCCTGCTGACATCAGCGGAGCCGTCTGCTATTTCCGTTTCAGCAGGACGACCGTCAGGTCGTCGGTCAGGGGGGCATCCCCGATAAAATCGTAGAAGGACCTCATGAAGTTGTGCAGCATCTCCTCGGCGTTATTACCCTCAACCCTTTGGAGATTCTCCCGCACCAGATCCAGACTAAACCGCAGATTATTCCCGTTGACCGCATCATAGAGCCCGTCGGAAAAGAGGAGCAGCACATCCCCGGGAAAAACCTTGAAACGCAGGCAGTTGAAGGGACGGCTCATCTCCCGCACGCCCAGGAAGAAGCTCTTATTGTCCCGCTCCCGGTCCTCCACGATCCGCACGTTGCCGCTGCCGGCGCTCCGGTAGAGAAGATCCGCATGGGCCGCATTGGCATATTCCACGATATCGCCCCGGAATCGGAGGAGGATGCCCGTGAGGTAATGGTCCACCTGCCCGATATCCTTGATCAGATTGCGATTGATGGTTTCCATCAGCATCCCCATCTTTTGATGCTCAGAACGGTAAAAACTCCTGGATATGATCGACTTTGCCGGGATGGTAATGAGCCCCGAGGATATCCCATGACCCGAAACATCAAAGAGGGACAGGCCTGTCAGGCGGTCTCCCTGCTGGTAAAAATCATACATGTCCCCGGAGACTCCGCGGGCAGGTTTAAAGAGGAAGGCGGTCTCCCATTCCTCCGTAACCGGTGCCTCCCTGGGGAAGAGATCATACTGGACGTTGACGGCCAGCTCCATCTCCCGGGCGGCAATCCTTTGAGCCTCCTCGAGTTCCCGGTTGCTGCGTACCAGTTCCTGATTGAGCTGTTCCAGCTCGCGCTTGGGACGCAGATCAATGCCGTGAACAACCACACCCAGGATGCCTCCCGCCTCGTCCTGAATGCAGGCCCCGCTGAGATGAACGGGAATACTCTCTCCTTCCCGTGTCAGAAACTCCGTCTCGCAGGAGCCTCCCGGTACCTCACATTCCCGCATGGCATGAAACTGCTCCTTCAGCAGGGAACGTTCTTTGGCGAGGGAAAAAAGCGTCCTGCCCGAGAGCTCACCCTCGCTCCGGTCCAGAAGCCCCAGGGTTTCCTCGTTGATCCTGAGGATGGCTCCGGAAGGATCCGTTAGTATGACGATGTCCCGTATCCGCGCCATGATGGCCTCCGCCGCGATGGCCGCCGTGAGGTTCATCATCTTGTATTTGAATATGGAATAGGTGATGCCTATGAGCCAGAGTATGCCGAAGGTGTAACCGATGGCGGGCAGAAGGCGTATTCCCAGCAGGGGCAGGACGTTGTTGATAAGCGCCGCAGGCACCAAAGTGATGAAGATCCCGTAAGCGAAGATCTTGGCCGCCCGCTCTTCCCGTTCCACATCGCTGCTGCGGCCCCACAGCAGAGCGGTGACAGCCGCAAACAGGGCATGGGAGGCGTAGTAAAGAGGAAATATCCTGCTCAACATACCGGGGGCGGACATCTCGAACCAGAGATTGTCGATCTGAACGAAATCCGCCACCACCATCGGCCAGGGGGAAAAGACCACCCCGGTAAAGAAGAGACCGGGCAGATACAGGAGAAGGTAGAGCAGCCACCGGTTGATCCTCCGGCTCTTGCCGGCCATGAGGAGGGCAAAGTGCGACGTGACTCCGGGAAAGTTGCACCAGCCCAGGGCCGAGAGGCGGTACCAGAACCAGACATCATCGGTATTAGCCGCCGGGAACACCATGGCGTAAGTCAGGGACCACCAGGCCCAGAGGGAACAGATGACGAGGAAGAGACGGTTCAGTCTCGATTCCGGCGCCAGGCGGTAGACGTAGATGCCCAGGTAGATATAGACCACCGCAGCGGCATAGGAAATGAAGACGTACTTGGTCATGAAAGGGTGTTCATCGGAGGATCAGGCGTTCCCCATCTCCTTCTGGAGTTTCGTGAGTTCTGCGTTCATATAATCCCAGACCTTTTTGGAAAGCTCCTCCTCCGTCAGCGAGGCAAATTCCTCATAGGGAATCTCATCCAGGACTCTCACCCTGATCGGGTGCTTGCCGTGGAAGTTGACGCTGTATTTCGGCAGTGCAAAACGGGTCCCCTCAACGATGACCGGCATGATGGGTACCCGCATCTTCTTGGCGAGAATGAAGGCCCCCATCTTGAAGTTCTTCATATGGCCGTCCGGGGAGCGGGATCCCTCGGGGAAGATGAAGATGGAATTGCCCTCCCCCAGGGCCTTTTCTGAATCGGCCATCATCTGCGCTATGCTCTCTTTTTCCCCTCTCCGGAGTTTGATGTAATTGTTGAGCACCATGTTCCACCCGATCAGGGGAACCCGGAAGATCTCTGCCTTGGAAACCCATTTGTAATGAACATAGAGGCGGAAATGCACCAGGATATCCAGCTGCGACTGATGGTTGGAAACGATGACATAGGTCGCGCCCTTGCGGAACTTTTTGCGCCCCTCTATCCTTGCAGGCCAGGCCGGCATGATGTAGGTGTAGAAAGCCCCCCAGAAGCAGGTGTAGAGATGGAGCAGGCGGAGGCGTTTATCGAAAGGCCGTGTCAGGAGCCAGATGAGCAGGGCAATAATGAAATAGAAGATGGATGTAACGGCAATGATAAACAAAATTAGACTGGATATAAAACGGTCCATGTTTTCCCCCGGTTGATATCAGTGAACTCGAAACCCTGTCATGCTAACGGATAGCCCTGCAAAATGGCAAACAGTTTTCCGCCTTCAGGGACAGAGAACGATGTTCTTGGCCCAGAGGCATTCCCCACAGGGAGTCGTGTGATTGTAGCAGTCGCCGTTTTCCTCCGTGCGGTGATAGCAGCGGCCGGGATTGTGGCAGGAGGAGCAGTCCGGAAATTCATAGTAGTAAAAATCCTGCCGGAGGCGGACAAATTCCGGCACTTCCCATATCTCCCGGAGGGACATGCGCCCCGTATGCCCCGGGGAATAGGCCCTGTGCAGCCGCTCAACGCCGAAATAGATGGCCCGGTGATCATAGGCCAGTTCCGGGCAGGGCGCAGCCTCTCCGCTGGACTTTACGAAAAGGGTTCCCCTCTCCATGAAGGGGCAGAGGCGGGGCCCCGAGCCGTCCCAGTTGGCCAAGCTCAGATCCGCATCTTTTCCCGGGGACCGGATAATGTCTTTAATCTTTACCGCTTTACCCTCCCCCATGGTGTAGAGGATATCCTCCTCCATCTCCCGGGTGTAAGGAAAGAGATTGGTGATGATGAAACGCCGAATCCCGAGGGAGTAGCCGTACCGCACCGTCTTTTCGATATGCCGGCTATTCCTCCGGGTGGCCACAATCTCAAGCCCCACTGAGGGTTTACCGCTTCCCCGGGCGGCGATCCTGTTCATCAGATTCTCCGCGTTACGCCGAAATATCTCCGCCCGGGCCCCCTGGCGGATACGGTCGCCCCCGCCATCGATGTCATCATCCCAGGAGATGAAGAGATCGTCCAGGGGAAGAGAGACTAAAAGATCGTTCATGGCATCCGTCAGAAACGTCGCATTGGTCACCAGGAGCAGCCGGGTGTTTACCCTCCTCAGAAGGGTGAGCATCTCCCGAATCTTCGGGTGGCAGAGGGCCTCGCCGAAGCCCAGCAGGACGATGCGCTCCAGGGATTCCAGTTCCTCGAGCATGGGTAACAGGCGTTTCAGGGTTTTCAGCGTCATGTGCTCAGGTTTGAAGGTCAGAATGGGATGACGCACGCAGGTCTTGCAGGCCAGATTGCAGCGGGTGGAAAGCTCCAAGTATACCTGCCGGATCTCCCCAGAGACATCCTGCCGCTCGGTACGGGTCATCCATCCGAAGGCATCGCCCTTTTTTCGTCGACCGAACATCACCTACCCGGCATACAGCATATTGAAGAGCGTGATCATGAGGGGGATGGTTCCCATGGAAAATACGAAACTTGCGATGAGGTACTGATTGGCCGCCCCGCGGTCGCCGCCGCAGCGTTCCGTCAGCAGGGGTACTGCAGTCACCGGAGGCGCCGCGCTCTGCAGCATCAGCAGAATGGCTGTATCATAGGACGGCCGGAGTATCAGCAGGACTCCCAGCATGACCAGGGGAAAGAGGATGTTCTTGTATAAGACGAACTGCACCACCTCCCGTTTCCGAATCTTATCCCTCTTCCGGTAATCAATGTAGATGGTGCCTCCTATGATGAGCAGAATGAGGGGGATGGCGAGATTTCCCACCAGCTCCATAATGGAGAGAAAAACCCGGGGTACCAGTCCTCCCCCGCCGGTCAGCTTTAAGAGAACCGCCGCGAGGGTGGCCACGAGAATGGGGTTGAGCGCCTTGACCCAGTTGAACCCCGGCTGCTGCACTGCAGGCCGATTCGGGAAGAAATAGGGAAAAGCGTTGAACAGCAGGGCCGGGTAGAAAAGCGTAAAAAGGAAGAGGTTTACTATATGACCTGTGCCGCTGCCGAACATTCCCGCCAGGACCGCCAGGGGAACGAACATGGCGTTCTGAAAATAGAGGGAGAGGGCAAACTCGCTTCGATGCGCCCGTCGGACCGTTTTGGAGGCCATAAAGGTCAGGAGCCCCGTGAGAAGCATGAAAGCGCCCCACCAGAGGGGCATTTTCCACCATCCTGAATGCGTTGCAGGATCGAACTTCAGCAGTATGTTCCTGAAGACCAGGCAGGGAAGCGCTATATCGATCACCAGAGGAGGGAGCACCCCCATGATCTCCTCCGGGAGTATTTTCCGGGCAATGATCACGAATCCCAGGAGCCCTATGCCCAGCAGAACCGCCACGGCTTCAAAGGTTTTTAAAAAAACATCCATGGTCTTCATCGCCTCCCTTTGAGGATATATTTATTCCAGAGAAGGAAACTGACGGGAACCAACGTCTGAATCAGAGGGATGATCTGAAGAAGTCCGAGGACCGACACCAGCGGTATGGAACAGAGGATCATCACCCCCATCATCATGAGGGGCATGAGGCCTGTCAGGAGGATGACTCCCAGCAGAGAACCGGGAGAATACCGATCCCGAACCCCCCCCTGGATAAGGAGATAAGCCAGAAGACCGTAGGGAAGCCCCGGACTGCCAAGCATGAGGTACATCATAAAATAATGCTCCTGCGGAACGACCCCGTCCGCAGAGGCCATGCTGGGAAGGGCGTAGAGAAACAGGACCCACATCAGCTGGAGAAAAAGGAAAAGCAGCAGAAGGGCCCACTCCCCGGCAAACAAAAGGGTTGATCTCAGATTCATACAGACTCCATCGATTTTTTCCTTGTCTAAACGGCGGCAGGTAATGAGGATGCATCTTACGACACCACCACTGCAGGTAAAGCATATTTCAGAGGATTATTCCGCCATGAAAACATCACCCGCTTACTCCTCCGCTCCTCAGAACATCCTCATTGTGGCTGACATCGAGGGCAGCAGCGGCTGCTGGAGCTATGAAGCCTCCTCCTTCAGAACCGATGCCTGGGCGCTGGCGTGCCTGGAGATGACCCGGGACATCGAAGCGGTTCTTGCAACCCTTTTCGAATGTGGTGTTAGGAAGGTGACGGTCAAGGATTTTCACCGCACCGGATACAATCTCCTGCCGGAACTCCTCGATCCCCGGGCCCGTCTCATATCCGGCTATCGCGCGGGACCGGTACCCGGTATGGGAGACCCCTCAGGTGCTGAGGGGGTGATGTTCATCGGGCTTCACGCCGCCTCAGGCACCGGGGGATTTCTGGCCCATACCCTTACCTCCCGGATCTCCCGTCTGGAGGTAAACGGCCGCCTCATGACGGAAGTGGAACTCTTCGCCTCCTCCCTGGCCCCCTTCGGTCTCCGGCCGCTTTTCTTCAGCGGATGTCCTGCGGCCTGCCGTCAGGCGGCTGAGGCGATTCCAGGGATCCGAACCTTCCCCTGCGACAAGAGCGGCGGTGCCGGCAGCCTCGACCCCATTCCCTGGAGAGAGGTGCTTTCCCGTGCCGCGGCGGATGCCCTCGGAAACAGGGACACGGTCCCCTTCGAACCCCGGGGACCCTTCTCCGCCCGGGTATCCCTCCGGGACGGCGGCAAAACCGCGGAAAAACTCGCCCGGCGCTGGAATCTCCCTTGGGAGGGGGATGCCCTTCTCCTGGAAGAGGAGGACATACATCGTCTCTACTCTCAACTCATCCGCCTCTGTTATCTCACCCCCTTCATTGAAAAACATGCCGGCATGCTCCTGCCTCTTTACAATCTCTACGGGCGATGGGGACTCAATTGGGCCCGCCAACGCCTTCGGAAATTCAGGGGTTAGGAAATCCTGCAAAAAAGTATTGCATAACACCGCATCCTTTTCTATGATTACCTGTCAGGAGGCCGATTATGGATGCTGATCAGGATCGCCGGATACGTCTCAAGAAGCGGCACTTTACCTGGGGTCTTTATGGCTTTATCATCAGTCTGGTTTCTTTCGGTATTGTGATGTTCTTTCACATCCCCCTGGCGGTGCTTTCCGCCTTCATTCCCGAGGTTTGCCGCAACAGCGTTCTCCCGCTGCTCAACGGCCTGGAAGGATTTCTGGGAATCCTGCTCCCCTTCTTCTTCACGATGGCCCTCGCCTCTTTCGGAGCCCTGGTAGCCTCGCTCTTCCAGAAACCCCGGGATCTCAATCCGTCGGAATTCTTCCGGGGCGGCATCATGGGAGTGCTGCTAGTCTTTGCGGGAGGGGCCTCACTGATGATTCTGCTCGGCCTCTTGCCCGTTCTGATCCTGATGGTGATCCTCTTTATTCAGGACTGGAACGTCCTCTTCCTGTCCCTGGCCTGTTTCTTTTTCTCTGCGCTCTATTTCATGCTGGCCGGGCTCTGGACTATTCTCCGCAAAACGGCCGCCAGCCGCTCCTTCGACAGCGACAGCCCCCGGATCGACCGCCTGCTCTTTGCCCTGAAGCTGCGGAAGGCTGACGACAGCCTGCTTCCCCGCAGGGAACGGGGGGAAGAGGATTCCGCAATGGAGGATACAGGGAGCAGAAGGATAAGCCGCGGTTACATCCTCACAGGAGGGATAGTCCTCTTCATGGTGATCATGCAGTTCTCCCTCTGGGAGGAGGCCGGTACTCTTTTGGAGAAACATCTGGGGAAGGAAAAAACGGAAAGCCTGTTTCAGAAGGCTCTTAGCCCTGAGGCCCTCTCGGGGGCGGCCGCCTTCCTCGTCTTCGGTCTGGCCGTGATGATGGGACTCAAGGCCTACCGCCTACTGAGCCCCAGGCGGTAATACAGCACTGCAGTGATTCGGTTACCTCAACAGCGGAACTCCCCATCCGTGTAAATCACCATTTTCCTGCCGTTTTTCAACTCGGCAGTGACGGTTTTGTTTTCCGTGTTCACCAGGTCCCAGTGCAGGGCCGAATCGTTATACCCCAGCTTTTTCTTCAGTTCCGGCGTCAGGCTTTTTAAGTTGCCCTTAAAGGTATCGGTATAGGAACTTCCCAGAGCCAGGTGGCAGTTGCCGTATTTCCCGCCGTAGTTTTCATCAAAGAGCGTATCCGCCATGAAACGGTTGATTCGGGAAAACCGCCGGTCCGTCAAAGAGAACTCGCCGATCTGCCTGGCCCCGGTATCCATATCGAGAATCTTTTTAATAAAAGCCTCCCCTTTCCGGGCAGAAAGGCTCGTGACCCGTCCTCTGCGAAATTCGAAACGCACCCCTTCCACATAGTTGCCATTGCGGTAGGAGGGCTGATCAGCGTAGTAAGTCCCCTCGGTCTCCCGCCAGTCGGGGGATGTGAAAATCTCGAAGGAGGGGATGTTGTGACCGCTGATTCCGATGAAACGGCGCTTTTCCCCCAGACGAATCCTGAGGTTCATGGAGGAGTTC
>CALCJG010000009.1 GCA_937967705.1 uncultured Spirochaetia bacterium | reverse complement strand
CATACGAGCTATCCACTCGTGACTGGAGTTCAGACGTGTGCTCTTCCGATCTAACCCCCGGTGGCCTGCGGCCGGTAGGGGTATTCGGGGTACCCTTCATCAATTTCGTGAGTTACCCGCAGCAGGCCACCGGGGGTTGGCAGAGCGAGCTCTCGGCGGCGGCCATGTACGGCAACCGCTCCTATCACGGTTATTTTTACACCGTGAAGGAGGAGTACGCCCGACCCGAAAGGCCGGAGTATCACGCCCGGGGGGGCTATTCGGGCCTTCAGCTGGCCTGGATACTCAACCGGAGGTTCGGCCGCATTCTGCTCATCCCCTTCTTCCGCTACGATTATCTGCGCGGCGCCGTCTTCGAGATGAGCCCCCTGGTGCTGACGCGGCACTATTTTGCCTTCGGCCTGGGTTCCTTCTATCTCTTTTAGGGGTGATGAGCGGAGCCGGATAACCGCACCGCTTTGCAGGAAAAGGGGGCTATTTTAGCTTGCGGATTTCCCGGGGAATGGTATATTAATAGGGAGCGGGCGGCTGTCCGGCCGGCGGTGACAATGGAAAACAGTGAGGATGTAACGGGATTATGACACAGAAGACGACACCGGTCCTTCCGGGCAACCCTGATCGAGGAGGGAAATGGCTGCTCCTTTTGAGCGCCGTTTTCCTGATTATAAATCCCCGTCCCGGCCTGAACGATACGGGACTGCAGTACAGGGACTTCCAGATCGGAAGCCCCCGGAGCACCGTGGAGGGGCAGGTAGCAGCGGAATACAAAACCGGGGAGATTCGGAAGGACGAAGAGAACAACGCCCTGATCGTCGTCATCAACGAGGGGAACAATGAGCGGGTGGTCTTCCGCTTCGACGAGGGGGAGAGGCTTTACAGCATACGGGTGGGCCTGGGCAGCAACAAGGATTCGATCTTCCTGGGACAGCTTTTGAACCATCTGGAACGCAAATACGGCAGTTCCACCCTCACGCGCCACGCTGCGGACAAGCGCTTCATCTGGAGGATCAGCTGGATCCTGCAGGAGGGGCGTTACGGCATAGACGCGGAATACTCCCGAAGGGGTGTCGACGTGGTCTACCGGGACATAGCGGCGGACGAGAAGATGGCCAAGGTCCTGCTGCAGAGGAGGTTTGCCGCCTTCAGCGCTCTCCTGGGAAGCTTCGGCAGGGAAAGGCCCACTCTGAGGTATAAGGACTTTCATCTCGGGGACGGGCGTTCGGCGGTGCTGGAAAGTCTCCAGAGGACCTACGGTGCCGACGGGATTACCGCCGATGCCGACATGGGCAAATGCCCCAACAGGAAATCCCTGCGCGTCCTCCTGGGGAGCGACGACAAGGGGGGAGCGGGAAAAAAGGGGCGGAACACCATACTCTTCTTCTTCGATGCCCGGGGCCGGCTCTATGAGATCATGATCAACCGCACCGACGTGGGGGAGGAATATGCCGCCGACCTCCAGCGCTTCATGCGGCTGACCTACGGCCCCCCCGCCTACGACAGCGGGGATATGTCCCTGGGGCGCTGGGAGTTCGAGAAGAAGAGGCTGCTGGTCACCGTGACCTATTCCGATAGGGTTTCCGTCAGCCTCATGGACCGGAACCTGCTGGACGGATGCATCGGCGAGGTGGAGAAGAATCTTTTCAAGGGGCTGTAGAGCGGTGCCGCGAGGGTTCAGCCCCGGATATCATTGATAGGATGGTGCTTCTTGGACAGGAGAGGAAAAGAGAGGGAAGACGGGGGTGATGTCCCGGAAGCCGAAAGCGGCCGGACAGCGGAGCGGAACCGCCGATGGGATGTCTTTGACGCCTACCGGGAGTCCCAGGCCCGTTATTACCGATTCGTCGTACGAAAGGACGACGAGGAGGTGTTGAGGCGCATTCAAAAGATCCCCGACAGCTGGGAGGAGTACGATCGCACAGATGCCGCCCGGGACCTTGTGATATCCGACTTCCAGAGGAAGCGGCTCTCGGACATCAAGAACCGCAAATCTTGGGAGATTCGCTTCGAGAGCCTCTACGTCTACTACCTTGTGGTCATCGAGGAGACCCTCATCGACTGCCTCTGCTGCCGGCCCCTCCCCGGGGAAAGGCTTCAGGAGGCCGTCGATGCCGCCAGTATGGTCGGTGTGGAGATCGGCTCCCGCATGGTCAACTTCAAGCATCTCCTGCTGAGCCTTGCCAAACGGTCCGTGAGCGACCTCTATTATCTGATGATCTCCTATATACGCTATTATCAGAAGAAGGATTACGACTTCTCCGTGGATTTTGCCGGTTTTTGCCGGGATGCGGTGCATCTCTTCGAGGAGAACCGGCGGCTGAAGGATCAGATCGATGAGATCATATCCCTGAACCGGATTTTCAGCGGCTTCTTCCATAAGTCTTCCAGTGTCCTGGGCATAAGGCTGGACGAGTTTGCCCTCAAGGCGGCCTTGGAGAAACAGGAGGAGAAGGGGTTTCCCGCTGAGGAGCAGATCGTACGGGTGGTTACCGTGGCCTATCTCCTCAAAAAGAAGCTCAAAAAGGATTACGAGTTCCTCCTCTTCTACCACAACGGCCAGGACGGCAAACTGTACCGGTACCAGTTCATCACCCAGTCCTTTCTCAACAAGCTCAACGAGGGGAAAATCGACCGGGATGCCTTCAACGGTTTCGAGGAGGTGATGCAGCGTTTCGTCGAACTGAAGCAGAGCCTGGAAGGCAGCGGTCTCGACGGTTTTGGCCCCGATGAGCTGAGTTATTTCGATCTGCTGGAGTTTGCCCTCAAGGGTTGCCGAATCCTGGAGTTCCTCTATCTGCGCGGGGGGCGTCACGAGAAACTGCAGAATCTGCGCAATCAGATATTCCACTATGTGGAACTGGAATACCGTCAGATGCGGGAGCTGGTCCGGAAATACTCCGAGTTCGACTGACCGCCCGCACGTTTTTCCTTCCGCCGTACACAATTTTTGCAACCCGATCATTCATCCGCCGGTCTATTCCGGAAACAGCCGGATGGGCGGACTTGTCTTTTTGTGCCATTTCGGGCAACGCTCTTGTGCGGGCGCAGAAAATTGTGACGGGGGTATGATGTGTCGGGCAAAAAACTCTTGCTGACGGGGGTCTTCGGGCCCTACGGCGTGAAGAACCGCTACGCCGAATCGCTGGGAATGCAGATGGAACTGATGAACAATCAGATCACGCGCATGCAGGGGGTCCATTCCCCGCGGCAGTCCTATTGGACCTTTCCGCTTTATCTCCTGGCGGAAAACATCTCCGTGGAGAGCGCCGTACTGGACTTTCCCTCCTGGCGGGATTTTATCCGGGAGCTGAAAAAGGGCTACACCCACGTGGGGATCAACTTCATCGTTCCCAACGTGCTCAAGGCGGAGCGGATGGCCCGATATGTCCGGGCGCACTATCCCCACATGAAGATCATCCTGGGGGGGTACGGAACCATCATACCGGATCTGGCCGACCGGGTGCCCCACGACGCCCTCTGCCGGGGGGAGGGGGTGCGCTGGCTCAGGGAGTACTTCGGGGAGGATGCGGACAGGCCGGTGAAACATCCCGTGGTGCTGGGACCGGCCTACGAGTATCTCTACGGCGCCCGGGGAAAGCCCCGTGGGGCCATCCTGATGCCCGGCGTGGGATGCGAAAACGGCTGTAAGTTCTGCATCACCTCCCATCAGTTCAACAAGAGCTACATCCCACTCCTGGCCCGGGGTGAGGACATCTTCGAGGCATGCGAGCGCACGGAGAGGGAGATAGGCTCCCGGGGGTTTACCATCCTGGACGAGAACTTCCTCAAGAAGCCCGAAAGGGCCGCAGACCTCCTTCGCATCATGACCGAAAAACGCAAACCCTATGTGTTCGACATCTTCTCCTCGGCGGAGGTGATACGGCGGATGGGGGCGGACTTCCTGGTCCGCCTGGGGGTGCGGATGATCTGGGTGGGTGTGGAATCCCGCCACAACGATCACGACAAGACCCGGGGAATCGATCTCGCCGGTCTCTTCGCCGAGCTTCAGGAGAAAGGCATATCGGTCAACGCCTCTGCGATACTCTTTCAGGACCATCACGACAAAAAGAACCTGCGGGAGGACATCGACTATGTCATCGGACTGGGCTCCAACTTCCTGCAGTTCATGAACTACACCCCCCTGGCAGGAACGGCTCTCTACAAAGAGCTCGGTGAGCAGAACCGGCTGAAGGACATCCCGCTGCGCCATCAGCACG
>CALCJG010000008.1 GCA_937967705.1 uncultured Spirochaetia bacterium | reverse complement strand
CGGATGTGGTAATTCCAGAGGAATGCCAGTCCATACCCAGGACACACCCAAGGGATTGAAACCAGAGGGGGTCGCATAAGCGGCGCAGAATTTCAGCGCTGCCGTACTCTTCTGCAAGAATTTCCATCAGGGCACCGCCCAGACGGCACATGCGTTCCGCCAGCCATTCTGGGACTCGGCCGTAGTGAAGGGGCAGATCCGCATAACCTGATCGTTTCATGGGATAACCCTATCGAGGAGGCAAGAAAAAACAAGCAAAATACCATACGCATGTATGGTATTTGTGAAAAAAGTTATTGCTTCTTCTGTTGTATTGCAGTAAAGAAACGAAGGAAAATAAATTCTATCAGGAGGAATGTATGAAGAAAATTTTAACGCTCGTTGCCGTTCTTTCCGCAAGTTTGCTGGTTTTTTCGCTTTCATCCTGCAAGAAAAAAGAGGAGCCAAAAAAGGAAGAGGCCCCCAAGGCTCAGCTGGTTTCTCCGGCGGAACTGGCCAAATTTCTCCCCAAACTCGGCGGTGATCTCCAGTATGACAAGTATTCCACTACCGGGACCTGGCTTCAGGTAAATGTCCAGAAAAAGGACGGCAAAGAGCGGGCCATGTGGTTTCAGGTTTTTGATCAGAGAAACGATCAGAGGGCCAAGGATTTTTACAAAAACACGACTGAGAAGGTGGCGGGCAAGTATCCGGCCATCGTGGCCAAGGACATGCATGTATGGATCCTCGTCAATAATATCGAGATCCGGTTGATCGGCGATTCCAAGGCCTACAAAAATACAGCTAAACTGACAAAATTCCTCGAAAGCTTCGATCTGGCAGGTCTGGAAAAGCTCTAGAGGTTTTTCGGGAAGGGCCGCCCCGCCGCAGCTCTTCCCGAATATCCCCCTCCGCCCCTAAGCCCTCTCTTCGGACAAGCCTTGCCTTTCCCGTACAATGATAACGTAATCCCTTTTCCGTTCCGCCATGGAATCTCTTCCAGGAGGGAGTGAGAGGACGGCGATCCCTGAAAACCGGCGAACCTTTCCTGTCATGTCATAATAAATCCCGCCGGGGGGCCTTGTCATACGGAAAGCAGGGGAATTGCCTTTTTGAGAAAGGGGAAAAGCGGAAAAATGGTTTGCCTTTTATTGCATTCCGCTTTATCCTTTAGTCTTCCGACTGCACAAGGAACAGCCCTCCCGGGGTATCGCATCATCGCGGGGGGGGTGATGTCTGGGGATATGGAAACAGAGAATGCCGTTCCAGGAGGGGTCGTCTGCTGATAAGAAACAAAAATGTCCTGCTGCTTCTGATCATCCTGTTTTTCTGCGCTTTCGTACTGATCGAGCTGAGCATCTCCAAGAACCGTCAGAAAAAACTGACGGAGAGGGAGGTGGGGCCGTTGCCGATGATCTATCGGGATGAGTACAATATCCGTCTCTACGGGATTCAGAAGCTGCATCCCTTCGATTCGGAAAAATATGCCAAAGTCTACTCCTATCTGAGGGAGAAGACGGGACTCGGTTCCGATACGTTCCAGGTCCCTGAGGAGATATCGGAGGCTGACCTGCGGCTGGTTCACAACCGGGCGTATCTCGACTCCCTGAAGAGATCGGAGGTGATTGCTCAGATTGCCGAGCTGGGACTTCTGAGAATACTTCCCGCATCGGTACTGGATCGAAAGATATTGAAACCGATGCGCTATGCCGTAGGCGGAACGGTCAGAGGAGCGGATCTGGCCCTGCATAAGGGCTGGGCCGTCAATCTCTCGGGAGGGTATCATCATGCTAAGGCCGGGGAGGGGAGCGGATTCTGTTTTTATGCGGACATTCCCGTGGCCGTCAAGAAGCTCTGGCGGGAGAGGCCCGGCCTCCGGGTGCTGATCATCGACCTGGATGCTCATCAGGGTAACGGAACGGCTGCCGTTTTCGGCGATGACAAAAGAATCTTCATCCTGGATGTGTACAACCGGGATGCCTATCCCCGAGACGGGGCGGCCCGCGTCTATATCGATTACGACTATCCCCTTCCGGCGGAAACCCCGGACAAACTCTATCTTAAAACCGTAAGGCGCGCCGTTCCGGCGGCTATGGAGGCCTGCAAACCGCAACTGGTCATTTATAATTCCGGAACGGATATCCTGGATGGGGATCGGCTGGGTGGCATGCGTGTGAGTGCCGGGGGGATCGTACAACGTGATGAACTGGTCTTCCGGGAGGCATTGAAGAGGAAGATACCCATCCTGATGGTGCTCTCGGGGGGATACACGCGCCGGTCGGGACACATCACCGGACAATCCCTGGAGAATATATTGCGAAACGTTTTAAAGATGCCCCACTGAGTTGCAGGGGGAGCAGGAGGGGGGCTTCTCTGTCCCTGGAGGGCATGGACCTCCGTGCATATTCGGGGGTGGTGGACCCCGGGTAACGGATATCGCCGCAGGTCTGGCCCGAAGGGGGTTGAGGCCCTATTAAATCCGAAGGGAGGTGTTTGATGGGAGGTTTCAGGGAGTATGATAAATACGACGCTACAGGCCTGGCGGAACTGGTGCGTAAAAAGAAGGTCTCCCCGCGGGAGCTCTGCGAGGAGGCGATTAGCCGGATCGAGCAGCTCAACCCGCAGCTCAACGCGGTGATCTACACCCTCTTCGAGGAGGCCCTCAGGGATGCGGAGGGGCCTCTCCACAAGGGTCCCTTTACCGGGGTGCCTTTTCTGATCAAGGACGTCATACAGGCGCTGGCGGGCACCCCGCTGACCTTCGGCTGTCAGGCCTGGCGGAACAACATCACGGGATTCGACAGCGAATATGTGGCGCGGCTGAAAAGGACCGGGCTCGTCATCCTGGGCAAGACCAATGTGCCGGAATTCGGACTGATGCCCTGCACGGAGCCGGAGCTCTTCGGGCCGACCCGAAATCCCTGGAACACCGATAAGTCTCCCGGGGGGTCCAGCGGGGGATCGGGGGCTGCCGTGGCCAGCCGCATGGTGCCCATGGCTGCCG
>CALCJG010000007.1 GCA_937967705.1 uncultured Spirochaetia bacterium | reverse complement strand
TACTCGGGCCAGGTCCTACACACCCAATGTGGAGTTCTCTCCGATGGACGCAACCCGAAGCGACAGGGTTTACCTGGCCCGCATGGTGGAGGCGGTCATCGATGCCGGGGCAACGACCGTAAATATTCCCGATACGGTGGGATATACCATCCCTTCGGAGTTCTATGACCTCATCAGCTATCTCATGGATCATGTAAAAAACATCGAAAAGGCCGTCATTTCCGTTCACTGTCACAACGATCTGGGACTTGCTGTGGCCAACTCTCTGGCGGCGGTACAGGCGGGGGCCCGTCAGATTGAATGCACCGTCAACGGCATAGGAGAGAGGGCGGGCAACACCTCCATGGAAGAAGCCGTGATGGCTGTTAAGACCCGGAGCGACATTTTCGGCATTTACACGGATATCAACACCCGGCAGATCATGGCGACCAGCAAACTGCTGACTCATATCACCGGAGTAACCGTTCAGCCCAACAAGGCCATAGTAGGGGCCAACGCCTTTGCCCATGAGTCCGGCATTCATCAGGACGGCCTGCTCAAGAACACGATGACCTACGAAATCATGAAGCCCGAGGATGTGGGAATCGCGAAATCGACCCTCGTTCTGGGAAAACACTCCGGGCGTCATGCCGTCATCGACAGGCTCAGGGGGTTGGGATATGAACTCGACGGCGAGGACCTGGAGAGGTTCTTTAAATACTTCAAGGCGCTGGCGGACGTCAAGAAGGAGATCCATGACGAAGACCTTGAGGTTCTCATCGGGGAAGCCGTCTACAAGGAAAAGGGACGCTATAAAGTGTCCAACGTGCAGATCTCTACGGGCATGTACTCCCCCCCGATGACCCTCGTCACCATACGGGACCGGGAGAAGGACAACAGCGAAGTCTTTGATGTAGCCCACGGGAACGGGGGCGTGGACGCGGGGATCAACGCAGTAAAGAAAATAACGGGAACCAGCGCCAGGATCGAATCCTTCAACCTGGTGGCCATCACCGGCGGTTCGGACGCCCTTTGCGAGGTTGCGGTTACAGTCAAGGAGGACTACCAGGGTAGGGAGATCAAGGTTTTCGGCAACGGGGTCAACATCGACATATCCGTTGCCGGTATCCTCTCTTTTGTGGATGCAATGAACAAACTTGAGCACCGGAAAAAGCTGAACGGCATTAAGGAGAGGGTGGAGGTACTTCTGTAACTGCCTTATCAACCGGGGTCAGGAGTCATGCAGACTCTGACACCGGTTTCTTTACTTACCCGCAGCTTCAGTATCCCATTGATCGGAATAAACCGCGACACAGTTCCTTCCGCTGTTTTTAGCACGGTAAAGGGCCTTGTCGGCCCGTATAATGAGATCCTCCACCGAAAGCGCTGCAGAGGGATTGAGGCTGAAAACTCCCAGACTGACGGTAACATAGGCACCCAGACCGGAAGGGGCATGAGGGATATGGAGTTCCTCTATCTGCCGCCGGATACGCTCTGCCACGACCATCGCCCCCGCCTGATCCGTCCCGCTGAGGATTACGGCAAACTCCTCACCTCCGTACCGGGCCACGAAATCCCCGCCCCGCTTGGCACAGTGTTTCAGGGCTGCCGACACGGTCTTTAGGCATTCGTCACCGGCCTGATGCCCGTAGTAATCATTGAACCGCTTGAAAAAATCGACATCCAGCATGATCAGCCCCAGGGCCAAACCGTTCCTGAGAGCGATGCTCCACTGGTTGCCAAGCTGCTGGTTGAAGCTGCGGCGGTTGTTGAGTCCTGTCAGTTCATCCATCAGCGACATCTCCTGAAGAAGGATCTCATTCCTCTTCCTCTCCGTGATGTCCACAAGAACGCCGATAATGCCGTCCTTATCCTTCTCTCCTTCCACGGGGAAGGGGGATTTGCTGATGATGACATGACGCCGCACACCGTCAAAGCGGACAACCTCGCTCTCAAAGACCTGTGCGGACTTGCTCCGCAAAACCAGGTCATCGTGATCCCGGCAGGCAGCGATGCTATCACAGGGGGTCCACTCCCCGGCGCTCCTCTTCACGAGCTCCACCCGGCTGATGCCCAGGTACTCTTCGAAGGCCCTGTTACATCCGAGATATCGCCCCTCATGATCTCGGTAATAAATCGGGTTGGGTATGGCTTCGACGAGGGAGTGAATGAAGGCCTCCTTGCCTTTGAGTTCCTCGGCCGTTTTGATGAGCTTCAATTCGGAGCGTTTTTTTTCGGTGATGTCCGTGGAGGTGCCGATAATCCTGTAAACCCGCCCGGCCTCGTCCACCAGGGGAGAGAGCCTGGTCAGCCACCAGGTTTCAGAACCCTCAAAGGGGACCATTTCCTCATAAGCATACACGGCTGCGGATACGCGACATGCTTCATAATTTCTCCTTATCCCTTCGACGACATCTGCCGGAATGGCGGGGATGAGGTCTTCCGGTCTCTTTCCCCCAATATTTTCTGATCTCAGGCCGGTCAATCTTTCATGGGTCGCATTCAAACCGGCATAGCGGAACTCATCGTGATCGTCCACATCCACGACAAAAATGGCCATGTCCACACCCCGGTAAATGCTGTCCAGAAAGTCCCTGTTCCGCATAAGCTCTTTCTGAATAGTAACGCGCTCGGTGATATCGATGATGATGCCCAGAATACCCCCAATACCCCCTCCGGGTTTGGGTATCACGGCTTTATAAAAGATCACGTTCCTCAAACCCTTACCCGCCTGCTGAACCTGGGCCTCGTAAACCTGGCGTTCCGGGTTTTCCAGGAGTTCAAGATCCCTGCGATGATACTTCTCAGCCAGATCCCCGGGAGCCAGATCGAAAACCGTCTTTCCAATGATCTCCCGTTCCGGTAAATCCATGAGGGCCTCAAAGGCCTTGTTACATCCCTGATAAATCAGGTTTTCATCTTTATAAAAAACGGGGTTGGGTATGGTATTGATCAGGGTGTCAAAGAACTTGAGGCTTTCCAGCATGCGCTCATTGAGCCACTGAAGGTCCAGGGAACGCTCCTCGTTCTTCTTTTCAATCTCGATTATGCGTCGGGCATAAAGTTTTTCCTGCTCACGCCATTGCCCCGCATCCAGACCATGGAGAATCAACAGATCTTTCCCCTTAGGGCCGGGGTCAAGGGGATGGGCGCGCCAGAGCAGAGTCAGGTCGTCATCTCCCGAAAGGAAAAGATTGGCCGGCACCTGATCGTTTCGATCCTGATGTGAACCGATATACCGCTGCAGGAACTCCCGCAGTCCCTCGACAAGCGGGGGCTTGAGGAAATCGAAGAGGCTTCTGTCCTTTATCTCTTCCCGGTCCAGTAAGAGGATGCGGCAGCCTGTCTTGTTGACCCAGGAGACGCTCTCTCCCCGCTCGAGTAAAAGGACTATATCCTCCGTACGGCCGAACAGGACCTCCAGCCACTCAAGGAAATCGGGGGAAGCCCCCGGGGAGATGGGTTGTTCGTCGCTCATAATCCTCTCAGTCTATCCGGTTATGCTTTTTGAAGGCCTTCAGGGTGTTCTTCATGAGCATGGTGATGGTCATGGGGCCCACGCCGCCCGGGACGGGGGTGATCGCTGAGGCCACCCTGCTGGCCTCATCATACTTCACATCCCCCACCAGCCGGGTTTTTGCAGGATCTTCCGGATCGGTTATACGGTTGACTCCCACGTCGATCACCACGGCACCGGGCTTGATCATATCCCCCGTGACGACCTCGGCACGTCCCGCTGCCACGACGAGAATATCCGCCTGTTTGGTATAATAGCTGATGTCCGGGGCCGCCGTGTGGCAGACCGTTACGATGCAGTTGGCAAGACGGCTCTTCTGAACCATCATGTTGGCCAGAGGTTTGCCGACAATATTGCTGCGCCCCACGATGACGAGATGCTTACCCTTGGTATCCGGCATATGCTTACCTATGAGCACCTGGCATCCGTAGGGCGTGCAGGGAAGGAACCCCCCCTCGTCTCCAATCACCATGCGCCCCACATTGAAGGGATGGAACCCGTCCACGTCCTTGTCAGGATCAATACTGTCTATGACCAGGGATTCATCGATGTGTTTCGGGAGCGGAAGCTGAACCAGTATTCCGTTCACGTCCTCCCTTGCGTTAAGCTCCCCGATCAGCTTCAGGAGCTCTTCCTGGGTGAGGGAGGCATCGTAGCGGTATTGAAAGGACTGTATGCCCAGATCCTCACAGGCCTTGTTCTTCATACGCACGTAGACCTGGGAGGCGGGATCTTCCCCCACCAGGACGACCGCCAGTCCCGGCGTTTTTCCCGTTCTCTGCTTCAGCTCTCCCACTTCCTTCTGAATCTCGCCGCGGATCTCCTCTGCAACCTTCTTGCCGTCAATGATCACTGCCATTCTTAAATCTCCTTGTTGTGTGATATATCCCTTCAGCGGGTCCAGCCCCGCCGAGACATTGCCCGTCTCTAAACGTCCAGAACAACCGTGGCACGCCACAAATCCCCCTCTTTAACGACCTCGAGGCCGTGCAGGGTAACCGCTTTTATGTCCACATGGAAGAGATGTCGGGAGGGGTCGATACGCTCTCCCACCAGAACCGCATCCAGCCTGAAGAGGCCGGCCTCTTCCCATACCTTGACTGCCCCGGGCAGGAGGAGCAGGTTCTCGGAATCCTTGTAGTAGATGAACTCTCCGAGATAGTTATAGAGCAGCATGTCCGCTGCGGGGTTTTCCAGATGCAGGCCCCGCTCCTCCCGTTTCTCAACAGCCGCAGGATTTTCCAGGAGCAGGGCCGTCATAGCCAGGGCCGATTCGCGGAAAAGTCCGTCGAGATCCGCCTCCCGGCAGCGGTAGGCGTAATCCGCGGAGGTAATTCCCTCCAGTAATTCGAATCCCATATCAGCCCTTGATATTTCCCATCGGGAGGAGCCGCGCCACGGGAAGGCTCAGACCCGCCTGCCGGGAGCATTCCACCACCTCGTCGATATCCTTATAGGCCCCGCCGGCCTCCTCCGCCAGCCCCGGATAGGACTTGGTCTGAACGTAAATCCCCCTTGCCTTCAGGACCTGCTGCAGCTCCCTTCCGTTGAACTGTTTCTTGGCCTGCTTTCTCGACATACGCCTGCCGCTCCCGTGAGCCGTGGTGTAGAAAGTCTCCGGAGAGGAGAGTTTCCCGCAGAGGAGATACGACCCGGTCTCCATGCTTCCCCCGATGATCACGGGCTGACCGGTCTCACGGTACGCCGGGGGCAGTTCGCTCCTGCCGGGCGGAAAGGCCCGGGTGGCGCCTTTTCTGTGCACTAAAAGCTCCCTCTCCCTGCCCCCGATGCTGTGCCGTTCCAGCTTGGCCGTATTGTGACAGACATCGTACACCAGACGAATGCCCAGATCCTCGGGACTTTTATGAAAAACGTCGGCAAAGACCTCCCGCACCCGGTGCATGATGAGCTGACGGTTCAGGAAGGCCATGTTGATGGCGCAGTTCATGGCCTGAAAATAGGCCTGCCCGTCTTCCGACAGGAAAGGGGCGCAGGCCAGCTCCCGGTCGGGCATGGAAAGACCGTAGCGGCTGCCCATCACCGAGAGGAATCTCTGCAGGTAGTCCGTGGCGATCTGATGCCCAAAGCCCCTGCTGCCACAATGTATCATCACCATGACCTGACCGTCCCTGTCAATGCCGAAACGGCGGGCCAGTGGTTCATCAAAAATATTTTCCCGGCGGGCCACCTGTATCTCCAGGAAATGATTGCCGGACCCCAGGGTTCCAGCCTGGTTCTTACCCCGCTCGAAGGCGCGCCCGGAGACGGCTGCGGGATCGGCTCCCGGCATACAGCCGCCGTCTTCGGCGTGTTCCAGATCGGTTTTCTCGCCGAAACCGTTCTCCACGGCCCAGCGCGCCCCTTTGTGCAGCGCCTCATCGAACCGGCCCCGGGAAAGGGTCAGCATCCCCTCACCTCCCACTCCCGAGGGGACCCGGGCAAAGAGCCGGTCCACCAGGGTCTCCAGGTGGGGTTGCACCTCCTCGAAGGTCAGACCGGTCCGGACAAGCCGGATTCCGCAGTTGATGTCAAAACCGATACCCCCCGGAGAGATCACCCCCTTCTTGGGGTCAACCGCCGCCACGCCCCCGATGGGAAACCCGTAGCCGGAGTGGCCATCGGGCATGCAGAGGGCGTACTGCTGAATACCCGGCAGCATGGCCACGTTGCTGATCTGATCGGCAACGGCATCATCCATCTCCGTGATGAGCGACGCACTTCCGTAAATGCGCGCCGGGACCAGCATCCCCTTTTTGTAATCCCGGGGCAGCTCAAACAGGAAATCATCTATTTTCCGTAACGCGCCTTTTTGCATAAACTTGACTAAAGGGTCGGGGTGATGTCAGGAATTAATGTACTATCTTCAGGTCGAATCCGAGATCGGAAGAGCACACGTCTGAACTCCAGTCACGAGTGGATAGCTCGT
>CALCJG010000006.1 GCA_937967705.1 uncultured Spirochaetia bacterium | reverse complement strand
GAGCAGATGTCCCGGCTGGTAGTTGACCCGCGTCTCGGCACGAATAACGTTGCGTGCGGTACCCATGAAAATGGCCGCCGGTATGCCCTTGCCCGAGACGTCCGCTACGACGACGGCGTATTTGTAATCATCGATTTTAAAAAATTCGTAGAAATCACCCCCTACCTCCTTGGCCGGTTCATTGAAGGCCGCCAGACGGTGCCCGAATATTTCATCGGGGAGAGTGGGCAGAATTTTGCGCTGGATTTCCGAGGCGATATCGATCTCTCGGGCCAGGCGCTCCTGATCCTGGACGTTTTTCTGGAAGCGCAGGTTCTGATGCACCTCGGCGATCTGGCTGGCAACCGTAGTAAGTACCCTCAGGTCGAAGGCGTCGAAGTATTCGCGACTCCGCTTGTCCGCCAGGCTGAGCACTCCCGTGATGCGGTTCTTGTAGCGGATGGGAATCGAGATGAAGGAGCGGGTCTTATAGCTGTGCTCGCCTTCCCTCAGGGGGAAGGAAAGCTCCTTGGTAATGTCAGAAACGATCAGAGGGTCTCCGTTGTTGTATACGAAACCGGCGATTGATTTGACCATGTCGATTTCCGGTTCGTTCTGAAGGGAATCCGGAAGTCCCACACAGGCCTTGAGGATGAGTTTATCCTTCTCGTCATCATAGAGGATTATGGAACCCTTGTCCACCTGAAGGGAGTGGGCCACGGACTGTATGATGTTGTGGAGTATGTTCTCCTCGGGAGCCGAGAGGGAGATGGCCTGGGATATCTCGTAGAGAGCGGTCATCTCGTCTATGCGGCTGGTCATGTCGTAGTAAAGGCGGCGGTTGTTGATGGCTATGGCCGCCATGTCCGCCAGGAATGTGATGAGCTTCTTGTCCCACTCGTCGAAGCCTTCCCGACCCAAGGCGTTGATGACTTCCAAAACGCCGATTTGATGATTCATGACGCGCATGGGAACACAGAGTATATGGCGGGTGAAGAAATTGGATTTGGAGTCAATTCCTTTGTAAAAACGGTCATCTGACTGGGCGTCATTGACGATGATGGCCTGACCCGATTCCGCCACATACCCTGCGATGCCGGCCCCCCTGGGCACCTTTTCCCCCCGGATGATATCACCCTTGTCGCCGATGACGATATTGAAGATGAGGTCACCGGTTTCCTCCTCAGTGAGGAGTAGCGAGGCCCCTTCAGCATCGACTAGGTCCTTCGCAAAATCCATGATCACCGTCAGGAGATCAGGGAGTTTCATCGTCGAGTTGATTTTTTTATTGATTACGCTGATTCGGGAAAGATTTATGTTTCTCCGTTCGATAGCTCTTTTGCCCCTTTTTCCATGCTCGCACTGAATTATGTAAGGATAATTCCTGCGGACGGAAAGTCAATGATTAATTTCGCGGGTATATCACATTGTATCGTTCATGCGTACAAGATCTGCCCTTTTGCCCAGCACTACGATTACATCGTTGGCTCCCAGCGTTTCACCCGGGGTGGGGTTGAAAATCATCTCCCCGCTGTTCTTGCGGATTGCTACGATGATGACGCCGAAATCCCTGCGCAGGTTGCTCTCGATGAGATTCTTTCCGACGAGGGAGGATCCCTCCCGTATCCTCGTCTCTTCCATGGCCAGCCCCAGGGAATCGTCCATGCCCATGGTGGCCAGGTCCAGGAAATCCCCGACAGCGGGCTTGATCAGGGCCTGAGCCATCCGGCGTCCCCCGATATCATAGGGGAGGTCCACCCGGTTGGCTCCGGCTCTCTTCAGCTTGGAAGTGGATTTTTCGTCGGAGGCCCGGGCCAGGATGTAGATGTCCGGGCGCAGTCCTTTGGCGGTGAGGGTGATGAACACGTTATCCGCATCGGACTTGACCACAGTGACAAGAGCCCTGGCCCTCATGATTCCGGCCTCCAGCAGCACATCGTCGGATGTGGCGTCTTTAGAGATGAAGAGATATCTCTCCTGTTCAAGAAGAGGCGTGGAGGCGGGATCGTTTTCGATAACGACAAAATGCATGCCGTGCCGGTTCAGTTCCCGGCATATCAGCTTACCGATACGACCGTAACCGCAGACGATATGGTGGTTGCTCAGTTCGGCTATTTTTTTGTCCAATTTCTTCCTCCCGAAGGTTTTTAAGAGCTCTCCCTCTACAAGGGTGCGGAAGAGATTACCAATGGTATAGGCTCCTATGGTGATCCAGGTTGTGATGATGATGATGGTCAAAACTCTGCCCGCATCCGAAAGATGCCTTACTTCGCTGAATCCCACGGTGCTGATCGTAATGACAGTCATGTAGACCGCTTCGAGGAGGGTCATGTTCTCTAAAACCTGATATCCCACAACCCCGGTTGTGACAATCCCGAAAAGAAGAAACAGGGATATGATCATTCTTCGAAAAACCATGGATCTGCTTTTAATCATAGGTCCTTGTTCCTGTTTGTCCTCTAGCCGTGGTATGAGTCGATCAGTCCGGATCGTTGTATCCGCATCCCTCGTAGGGACTTAAAGGCTCGTCCCGGTCCAGGTGTTCCACGTCCTCATAATAGGGGAAATCCCGGCACATACGGGGCCGTATCTCGTAGATAGAACAGGCAGGTATATTGTCGGCGTCATGGGTAAAGTGCTTGCAGCGGTAATGATAAGGCAGGTCCTCCGTGGGGTTTTCGTGCTTGAAGGTAAGCATGGGATAGATGAGATAAATTTCAGAGAAGGAGGGATCGATGGCCTTGGATTTTTTCCAGTACTCATAAGCCCTCTGCAGCATGTCCGGCGATTCGGCCAGGCGTACGTCCTGGCAGCAATGTCCTCTTCTTTTACAGTGTCCCATCTTCCTTCAGGTGTGGTGCGCAGCAGGATGTAATGCTCATTTGTTGAGAACGAACTTGTTGACAAGGAACTCGGTCTGTAAAGGCCCCAGATCAAAGCGCTGGCTGGCCTCGTCAATCAGCTTGCTGCGGTCAATGTCGGGGTTTGTCTTTAACTCACCGCTGATAAACCTTATGGCGTCTTCGATAGATTTGCTGTCCATATCTCTCCTCTCGCGCGACAATTCTCTGGGGGTAGTACTTCCTGATTAATAAGAAATTTGTTTTAGAAATTTAGTCAATAAAAAAAAGGACTCCTGGAGAGTCCTCCCTGTCAGGCACTGATAACCCTAAAGCGCCCTCATATGCTCGGGTTTCAGAATGCTGGCATCCCTTTTGCTGATGATGTTGTCCAGAAGGGCCAGGACTTTGGACCTGTCCTCCGGGAAAGTGGCCCGGATGGGCAGATAATTCGAAGCGTGATTAGAGGTGAAGAAACACCTCTTCCTGACATTCATGTTCTCAATGATGATCTTCAGCTCCTGGAGCAGGCCGAACTTGTCCGGAAGAACGAATTTCCCGGCCCGGTAATCCCTGTAAAGCTCGGTGTTGGGGAGCAGCATGACCGTCAATGCCGAAGCGTAATCCGGGGACATCTCACCCAGGAGTTTCCCAGTATCCTCGGCATGTTCCCGGCTCAGTTCCGTGCCGCCGATCCCCAATAGAACGGTCTGGGAGAGGAGTATCCCGGCGCTCATGACTTTCTCAGCGGCCTCTTTCTGCTTGTGAGGGAAGGCGCCCTTCTTGATCCGTTTGAGGACCTCCCTGTTGCCGCTCTCGATTCCGTGGTAAACGATCCCCAGTCCCGCTTCCCGGAGCTCTTTCAGCTCTTCCACGGTTTTTTTCAGCATGGCCTTGGTGTTCCCGTATACGCCGATTCGTCCGATCCCGGGGTTCCTCTTTTTGATATACTGAAATATTTCCAGCAGCGTATCGGTGGGAAGGATGAGAACGTCACCGTCTGCTAAAAAAGCCTTCTCAAAGCCGTAATCGTACCGGGAGGCCTCGTCGATGTCCCTTTTAATGGTTGCCAGGTCCTTGAAATAGAACTTCTGCCCCTTGTAAGTTCCGCAAAAGGTGCACTGATTATGCGAACATCCCACCGTCACCTGGATGATCATACTGTATGCCTCGCTGGGGGGCCGGATGATGTTTCCTACATAATCCATGATCTTCTCCTTAATTATGACTCTTTTGGTTCACCCTGCGGCCAGATTATCTTATGAAGCTGCAGATTGAGTCTTACCCTGAGCTTATCGCCCAGAATAAGGGCCGCCAGTTCATCTCCCTTCATCTTACCTGAAACAGGGGAAAAGTTGACGACAATCTCCTTTTTTTCAAGATGTTTTTTCAGGAAGGTTCTGGAATAAATATAGTCCTCCCGGTCCGAGATCACAAATTTAATTTCGTCCTCCGGAGTCAGGTGTGTCAGGTTTCCCATCAGGAAGGAATCCGCTTCACCGCTGGAGGGGGTTTTTACATCCACGATTTTGCGGACCGGTTCCGGTACGGAGGCCAGATCAAGGCTTCCGTTGGTTTCCAGTTGTACCACCCATCCCCGCCCCAATAGCTTTTTCATCAGGTGATGGGTTTCCCCCTGGTACAGGGGCTCTCCTCCGGTTAGGGTGATGTGATCGGCAAACCTGAACTGGTCCGCCTTTTCGATCAGGTCCTTTACCGGGACTGAGGTTCCCCCGGCCTGGGCGTATACCGTGTCGCAATAACGGCAGCGCAGGTTGCAGCCGGCGAGCCGCAGGAACAGGGAGGGATACCCGGCACGGGAGCTCTCCCCCTGAATGGAGCAGAACATCTCGCAGAGTTTAATCTTCATGAAGAATTATTCTTGTCATTCTGTATGGTTTCGCTCTTATGCGAATCAGGATTCCCGGTTGGACGGGGTCGCATTCCCGGGCCCTTCTGATATCTTCGTCCTGGTAAGGATGATTTCTGCGAGGCAGCCCTTTTCGACCGACAGGGTCTGGTAATTTTCCCTCGCGTCCTTTAATGATGGCCATGGGCGGTTTTATCGGGAATTGTTGCTATAATAGGATTTTCTGGTAATATGTCAATAGGATAATACTTTGCACGGCAGGGGAGAGATGATGAAATTTCTGGGATATCAACGAAACGCTCTGGTCCGGCAATGATAAATCTGAATCGCATTCAGATCAAGAACCCTCTGGTTCTGGCTCCCATGGCGGGGTTCGTTGATTCCCCCTATCGCCGAATCTGTCTGCGGCACGGGGCGGCCCTCGTTTTTACGGAACTCATCAGCGCGGAGGGCATACGGCGGGCAAACCGGAAAACCCTGGATCTCCTCCGCTTCCATCAGGAGGAGAGGCCCCTGGGTATACAGATCTTCGGCAAAGATCCCGACGTCATGGCGGAAGCCGCCAGGAAGCTGGAGGATCTGGGTCCGGACCTGATCGATATCAATATGGGGTGTTGTGCTCCCAAGGTCTGCCATAGCGGTTCCGGGGCGGGTCTGCTCAGGGATCTCCCCCTGCTGGGGGCCATAGCCCGTCAGGTGGCTTCGGCGGTATCCCTTCCCGTTTCCGCAAAGATCCGCATCGGATGGGATGAGGGGTCCCGGAATTACCGCGAGGTGGTCCGCACCCTCGAGGATTCCGGGATATCCTTCCTGTCTGTTCACGGGCGCACCCGTTCCCAGCATTATACCGGCCGTGCCGACTGGGATGCCATCGGCGAGATCTGCAGCCTCACGGCCCTTCCCGTGGTCGGCAACGGGGATATCACCAGCCATGAGGAGGCCCTGGAAAGGCTGCAGGGCACCGGATGCCGGGCCGTCATGATAGGGAGGGCCTCCCTGGGGAATCCTTGGATCTTTTCCGGGTATAGGCCGAATCTGACGGAGACCATTGCCCAGGCCACGGAGCACCTGGATATGATGATAGACTACTACGGCGAGTACGGCATCATACTTATGCGGAAACACCTGGTGAAGTACATACACGGGATCCGGAACGCCGCTTCCATCCGGGCCTCGCTGCTCTCCGCCGTAACCCGTGCAGAGGTTCTGGACAAACTTTGGGAACTCCTCACCGGCGCATCACCCCAAGCCGGGGCATGATGAGGGGATACCGGCCTCATCCTTTTACAAAATCTGAAAACAGTCCCTGATGCGCCCTGCAGGACAGGGAATATTAATGAGACATAAAATTGGCTTGACAATTTTTTCCTTTTATTTACATTATCTTAAAGAGTGTTGTCTCCAAAATAATACTTACCCGAAACCCTTTCTGGAGTTAATGGTATGATTTTGAACATCGTCACCTTCGTTTCCTGCCTGCTCATGCTCCTGCTTTTCCGACGGCTGGACCGATCCAATCTGAAAATCATCAAGTTGAAGAGATTCTCCGACAAGATGACGAAGGACTTCAGAAAACTCGCGGAAACGGAGAACCGCAAGTACGGCGACGCCACGATAGAGATGGACATCCTCATCAAGAAGGCCCATTCCCTCAACGCGGGGCTCAGGGATTCCATCACCGAGATCGAGGGCAAGCTCAAGGGACTCAACATTGAGAAGGCCAACTTTGCCAAGGTCGAAGCGGATCTTCAGGTGATATCCCATGCCGCCCGGGACGTCAACAAGCAGATCGAGTTCATCTCCTCCTCCAGGGCCACCTTTAATGACATGACCAAAAAGATATCCTTTCTGATCGAAAATCTCGCCCGTCTGGAGAGGGAAAGCGGTACACTCATCCAGTCCTTCAACGACAAGGTGAGGGAGCGCTCCCGGGAGCTTTCCGAGGAGATCGCCATACAGATCAATCAGATCAGGGAGTCCGTCCGGGACACGGAGGACAACCTGATAGGCGCCACAACGGAAAAGCTGGAATCCCTGACCCAGAATTTTTCCGATACCATACTCAACCGGGAGCAGGATCTCGTCAAGGCGCGGGATGAGATCACGGCCCTGACACAGAACATCCACTCCCTCAAGAGTCTCCTGGGAGACATGGAGGGAACCGTCTTCTCCGATATCAAGGCCAAATCGGCCGAGCTGAAGAAGGACATTAACCAGTCCGTTGACCAGTTCCACGAAGAGAAGAATTTTCTGATCGAGAAGCTGGGCGAGGACATCGAGAAGGTGTATGGCAAGCTCAAGAACGTGGAGGACAACATCGATCAGTCGAAATCCAAGCTGATCAGCTCTTTCGAGGAAGAGGTCTCCAAGATCCGCACCGAGCTCGACAACCTGAGCATTCACGCCATTTCCAAGAAGGACGATATCGTCAAGGCCACCCGTAAAGAAGCCGAAACCATCATGGCCAAGATGGAGGACTTCGGGGAAAAATTCATCGATATGGAAAGCCGTCTGGTGAGGACCGCCGAGGAAAAAATGGAGGGGCTCTCCAGCGAGTACACGAATATAGAGCAGCGTTTCGGCGGTCTGTCAGAAAAACTCTCAAGATTCGAGGATCAGTTTCAAAATTCTCTCGAGGGACAGATGGGCCGCATGAAGGAGGAGTTTTCCCTGATGGAGGACCGTCTTGCCGGCATCAAGAGCGAGATCGTACGCTATGAGGAAAGCCAGAACATCTTTTCCAAGACCGACGATATGGTCCGGAAGGTGGACGAGGCCGTACAGAAATACACGAACATACTCCGGGACTCCAAGGAGGAAGCCCGTAACCTGGAGCGTTTCATGGGGGACATCCAGAAGTTCAAGGATATCCGCAAGGACGTTGAGAAGGAGATAAAGCTCTTTGAATCCCGAAGGGACAAGATGAACGGCTTTGAGAATGAAATCAAGGGCCTGCTGGGATTTACCGACATGGTCATCAACAAGGCCGAGTCCCTGGAGGAGCGCCTCTCGAAGATCGAGCAGGTCAACATGCGTATCGACACCCTGGCCGACACCTACAAGAGCCTGGAGGAGCGGATCTCAGAACTCAATGAATACGAAGACACCATAAGCCGCAACCTGGCGGCAGTCACCAAAACGGAGATGCTCATAACCGCAGTGGAAGGGAAGATCAAGGCTGTGAACAAAAACGTCGAGAGATCAGACAAGCGTACGGAAAAACTTACCCAGTACCTGCAGTCCTTCGAGGAAAAGACTCTTTCGCTCAAATCCCGGGAACAGGATATCCGCGAGGTCAAGGACAAGTTCATGGAGCTCGAGGGATTGTCTGAACACATCGAGAGGAAGATCGATCAGATACACGCGATGTTCACCAAGATGGAATCGATGCGCAGTCAGGTGGACGAGACGGACGATCGCTTGAAGAAGCTCTTCGACGAAACCGACAAGAAGATGAAGCAGTTTGCCGATTTTCTGCAGGCCGTAGACACGAATAATCCCATCGCTCGTCAGCTCAAGGGCGATATCCCCCTGAACAAGAATCTGCACGAGGGGACCATAAAGATCGTGAGGGAATTGTCGGGCAAGGGCTGGTCATCTTCGGAAATATCGAAAAAGCTCCTCCTGGACGAGAACTCGGTTCGCTTCATCATCAACACAAAATCTTTGTAACGGGGGTCGATCGTTTAGCGTTTCCCTTTTTTGGTCTTCATCTTCTCGCGGACTTCTTTCATGATGTCTTCGTCCGGCCGTTTCTTCTGAAGATAAACACGATATTTAATGGTAAAATTTGTGGGATCGATCCTCTTCTTGGGGAATTCGTATTTCCATCGCTGAATGTCCTCTTCCACCAGGAGCAGGACCTCGTCAAGGCATAAGACTTTCTTGGGTCGGATTTTATGCGGAGTTCCCCGATCCGGATAAAGGCTAACTCCGAAGGTTCCCTCGGCCGCTTCGTTCATGATGTCGTGTTTTTCCAGCTCCTGCATCATGTATTTATCGCCCCCCGGGTCTGCAGCTCTTTTGATATTTTCCAGGTGTTTCATCTGGATCACTTCATATTTGTCTGAGGAGAAAAAAACCCGGAAAGTCTCATTGTCAACATCTCCCCCTTCTCCCTTGAGGAAACGCTCGTTTTCGATCTCTATAGGGGATTTTACCTTGGTCACGACCTGCTTTTTCTCAGTACAGGAAAGGAGTATAAGGATCGTCAGTGAGGCTATGAAAACGCAGAAATAAACACCAGTTTTTTTCGAAATCATGGTTTTTTCCTATTATGCAAATATTCTTCTTGATATAATATCAGAGTATCGGGCACCTTTCAAATAATTTTTCCTTTTAAAAACTGCTTTGCAGGTTTTCCCGGAAGGTCTCATGATTAATGATGATGGAACAACGAATTCCTCCAGGATGGGATATGGAACAATTTGTCAATCAGATTATAGATAAACTCTACCATGCTCCAGATGTTTATCTCTACGGTTTCCTGTTCGTAAGCGCCATTGTCGAAAACCTCTTCCCCCCCATACCCGGAGATACCATAACCGCATTCGGGGCCTTTCTTGTTGGGAAAGGGCGTTTGAGCTACTTCTATGTCTATCTCTGGACAACGCTGGGGAGCGTTATAGGGTTCATGAGCCTTTTCTTTCTGGGCCGGTTTCTTGAAAAGGACTTCTTCATGAAGAAAAACTACAAATTCTTTTCCGCCGAGAGCATCGTGGAGGCGGAGCGCTGGTTCAATAAATACGGCTACTTCGTCATTCTGGGTAATCGTTTTCTTCCGGGCGTACGCTCGGTGATCTCCATCTTCTCCGGGATATCCCTTCTCTCCCCACTGCGAGTCCTCCTCTTCAGCCTCATCAGCGCCTCGGTCTGGAATCTCATCTGGATACATGTGGGCTATACCCTGGGGGACAACTGGGACCTGGTTAAGGAAAAATTCACGGACATCCTGACAAGGTACAACATGGTTGCGGGTATCATCATCGGCCTCTTTATTGTCCTTTATGCGGTCCATGTTATCCGGAAGAGAAGAAAGGAAAGGGAAAAAGCTTCCGGGGAAGGGGGGGGGTGATGTCCGGTGATGAGAAGACGACCCTCGCGGAATTGAAACGCCTGGCCCTGGAATTCCGGGACCGGAGGGACTGGGAACAGTTTCATGATCCCAAAAACCTTTCCATGGGGTTGTCCATCGAGGCGGCGGAACTCCAGGAGCTGTTCCTCTGGAGAACGGACCGGGAGGTGGAAGCGCTCCTGCGGGATGACCGGGGCCGTGAGAAGGTAAGGGATGAACTGGCGGACGTTCTGGTATTCCTGCTCTATCTCTCCCATGCTTGCGGGATTGATCTCTCCGAGGCGTTGAGGGACAAGATAGCCCTCAACGAGAAGAAGTATCCCGTGGAAAAATCCCGGGGCTCCCATAAAAAATACGACGAGATCTAATCCCGCTACTCTCAGGGATCGCACTGTTTGTCGTATATCCGATAAAACTCCCGGAGGTACTCCCGGGCGATATCCGGGTTGTCGATCATGAGGACGTTTTCATCGTTTCTCCTGTCCGCGCCCTTGGAAAAGTTATAGGAACCCGTTATCACCCTGTAGCCGTCAATGATGATGACCTTGTGATGCATGTTGCCCCGGTTCTTGTCCAGCCTTACGGGGATTCCCTCCACCTTCATCTTGGTGTATTCGGAGTGTTTCGTGAAGGCCCCCCGCTTTTCCATGATGCCTAAGACCTTGATGCCCTTTCTGTGCAGTTCGATCAGGGTTTCTCCGATGGGATCGCTGGTGAAGGAGAAGGCCATGAAGTGTACGGACTTGTTGGCCTTTTTGAGCCTTTTCAGGATGATCTGTTCTATTCTGTCCTCCGGCGAGAAGTAGACATTGATATCGGTGTCCTCGATCTTGACATAATACCTGCGCCGCAGTTCAGCGAAAGGACCCGGATCCCGGCGGTTTCCGAAAATGCCCTCCTCGAACATCTCCCGGAACTCCCGGATGTATATCTCCGCCAGTTCCGCCGAGGCAATGGCTATGGCGTTGTTGTTGTTTTTGTAAGCCCCGTTTTTCGTCAGGTTGTAGGAGCCCGTCCAGACGATGGCTCCGTCGAAGACGGCGAATTTATTGTGCATCAGACCTGAGCGGTCGTCAGTAACGATCGGTATCCCCGCTTCCTTCATTTTTGTGACCGAATCGCAGTCCGCTCTTCCCGTTTCCATTACCAGCCGTATGTCGATGCCCCTTTTTTTCGCCTCGATCAGGGCGGCGGATATTTCCGGAGACGAGATCTCATAGAAGGCGCCCCAGATGCTCTTTTTTGAGTGTCCAATCAGCCAAAG
>CALCJG010000005.1 GCA_937967705.1 uncultured Spirochaetia bacterium | reverse complement strand
TTTATATTTCTCGGCCGGGCTATTTATTTAACGCGCCATTTAATTGCGCCCAACGATCCGCGGCTATTGGACGTTGGCCGCAGGCCAATGTGGTTTGGAAATTTCGCCAACCCTTCCCCAAAGGCGAAATTTCCAAACCTGAGCACCGCGCGCAACGCAGTGAGCACGGAGCGCAGCCAATAGCCGCTGTTGTGCGCAGTAAACTGGCATTCTTCGCCACCATTTTATTCTTTACAATAAATTGCTTTCAATAAGAATCTTTTCAACGAGTTCTCTAGCATTTTTCCCTGTAACATCTTTCCCAGAAATTAGACATGCAAAAGCATATTTTCCATTATTGCTTATTATATATCCAACATACCAGCCAATGTTATTATCAGGAATGTTATCAATATTTTGGCCTGAGCCAGTTTTTCCAAATAAAGTTCCATTTTCTGTCGCTTTAAAAAGCATTATTTTTTTAAGAATCTGTTTGGACTTATCTGAAAAATTTAATTGATTATTTACAAGTTTTTTAATCAATGACGCCTGCTCAATGGGAGATATTTTGATAGATTTTTTGTTGGGTCTGGGAAGCCAAAAAATATCTAAACCAGAAGAAATATCTTTATCGCCATAGTTTATTTTAGCTATCCAAATTTTCATGTTACTCTGGCCTATTTTATTTGCTAAATTTTGATATGCAGGAACACAAGAAAATTGAAATGCTTCATGTAAATTTAAGTTCTTATTCCAATCAGGATAAGCACGAGTTATTCCGTCCCATATATAAAATGAATCATTTTCAGAGTTAATTTGATTGTTTTCTATACCAATTAGCGTGTTCCAAATTTTAAAAGTAGAGCAAGGTGTTGTTCGGATATTTGCTAAATTTGAACCGTAAATAATTTTCTTTTCAGATGATAGGTCAAGAAAAACTATTGTTCCTTCAATACCTGTCATGTTTTTATTTATAATATTTTCAAGGTTATTAATTTTAGTGCAGCTAATGAACAATGTCAATAACACTGCAATAATGAAAAGTTTCTTCATTGTTTTCTCCTAAAATGGTGGCGTATTATTTTTTTGCCAGTTTATTGCGCACAACTAACCTTAGGCGTATTTCATATTATAAAGGATATTTAAGGCATAATACAACAAAAATTTTTATAAAAAACTTCGGGATAACTGATAGATATTTTATGTAATGCAACCAGAGTTCGTATTAACTCATAGGGGCGCTTTAAAGGTGTAACTTGCCCCAAGGAGGATACGATTATGATAAACCCGATGCTGCAGCTTCTATTAGACACGTACAAATACCGGAACGACCCAAAATATATTTCCAACGACGAGATCGAAGCATTTTTCCACAAACACGCCTCCCGGATAACCAGGGATGATTTTACGGCCATCCGCGATTATTTTCTAAACAAGCTTAAACTTTCCCGCAGGGTGTTTGCCCTTCTCGAAGAGGGCTTTGCGGCACCCGGGGATACACCGAAAGACCCGAGGGACATCGAGGCGGCGCTCCCCCGGGGGTACACCTCCCTCAAGGAGAGCCTTACGCTCAAGAGGTTTTCCCGGCGCACCATCAAAGCCTATACGGGGGCTCTCAGGAGGGCCAACAACTGGTTCGTGGCGGCCCGGGGGATTACGGTGGATAAAATTTCCGCCGAAGACGCCCGGGCCTTCTTTCTCATGCTTCTGGAGGAGCTCGTCGTCTCGCCTTCCCTGGTTCGGCAGTACCGCTTTGCCCTGTCCTACTATTACCGAAACATCCTGCACATCCCCCTGGACCTGGCCTTTCTGGACGGTCTGAAAAACGACCGGCACATCCCCACCATCCTCACCCGGGAGGAGATAGCCCGGATACTGGAAAGCATCAGGAACGTCAAACACCGGGTGATGATCGGCCTCCTCTATGCCGCGGGCCTGAGGCTCTCGGAGCTTACGGCGCTGCGCGTGGGGGACATCGACCTCGCGGAGCTGACCATACACGTCAGGCGGGGTAAGGGGCGCAAGGACCGCCTGACGGTCTTTTCCGCCTCCCTCGTGGAGGACCTGCGCACCTGCATCAGCGGCAGAGGGCCGGGGCAGTTCGTCTTTACGCCCGCCGGCTCCGCGGAGGGCAAACATCTTTCCGGTCGCACGGTGCAGAAGGTTTTGGAGGCGGCCCTCCATCGGGCGGGGATAAACAAGAAAGCGACACCCCATGATCTGCGTCATGCCTTTGCCACGCATCTGCTGGAAAACGGCATCTCCCTGCGGCACATACAGCTGCTCCTGGGACACAAGAACATCGCCACCACCACCCTCTACACCCGGGTGGCCCGTCCCGCCCTCAAGGGGATACGCAGCCCCCTGTAAGACTCCCACATCAGGTACCGGACCGGCGCATTCGGCAATAATGCGAAGAGCCTCCTTCAGGGCGGATGTATCCTCTGCCGGTTCCCTGTCCAACCCCGGCAGGCGGGCCTGATGGCATGAGGTAAAAAAAACCGGCAGGCGCAGGGACAAGCCAATCCCTTTGGCACCCGCCGGCTTTCCATTGATATTGCCGGGTTATCGCGGTATTATAATCCTTGACCGCAGCGGGAAAAGCCTTCCGCTACGGACGGATCAGATCGAACCGATCGGCGTTCATCACCTTGCTCCAGGCCGCCGCGAAATCCTTCACAAACTTCTCCCGGGCGTCGTCGCTGGCGTAGACTTCCGCAAGGGCTCTGAGCTGGGAATTCGAACCGAAGATGAGATCGACACGGGTGCCTGTCCACTTCAGCTCGCCGGTTTTACGGTCCCGTCCCTCGAACAGATCCGCATCTTCACCGGCCGGTTTCCATACGGTGTTCATATCGAGCAGATTGACAAAGAAGTCATTGGAGAGGGTCTCCGGGCGCTTGGTAAAGACGCCATGCTGCGACTTCCCGAAATTGGCGCTCAGGACCCGCAGGCCGCCAATGAGCACCGTCATCTCCGGAGCGGTCAGGCTCAGCAACTGGGCGCGGTCGACCAGCAGTTCCTCGGGGGTTACCGAATATTTCTTCCTGAGATAGTTCCGAAAACCGTCCGCCGCCGGTTCGAGTACGGCAAAGGAATTCACATCGGTCTGTTCCTGCGAGGCATCCGTTCGTCCCGGACTGAAAGGCACCTTTACCTCCACGCCGGCATCCTTTGCCGCCCGCTCCACCGCCGTGCAGCCTCCGAGAACGATGGTATCCGCCAGGGACACCCTCTTCCCGCCGGTCTGCCCTCCGTTGAACTTAATCTGAATCCCCTCAAGGACCTGAAGCACCTTTTTCAACTGCTCGGGCTGATTAACCTCCCAGTCCTTCTGCGGGGCAAGGCGGATTCGCGCCCCGTTGGCCCCGCCGCGCTTGTCGGATCCGCGGAAGGTAGACGCCGATGCCCAGGCCGTTGAAACCAGCTCCGGTACCGACAGGCCCGATTTCAGGATCTCGTCCTTGAGGCCGGCGATGTCTTTCTCATTAATCAACGGGTGGTTGACCGCCGGGACCGGGTCCTGCCAGATGAGCTCTTCCGCCGGAACCTCCGGGCCAAGATACCGTGAGCGCGGCCCCATGTCCCTGTGGGTCAGCTTGAACCAGGCCCGCGCGAAGGCGTCGGCAAATTCGTCCGGGTTTTCCAGATAACGCCGGGCAATTTTTTCATAAATGGGATCAAACTTGAGCGCAAGGTCCGCGGTAGTCATCATCGGGCGCTGTTTTTTTGAAGGATCATGAGCATCGACAACCATGTCTTCGTCTTCCACGTTTTTCGCCAGCCAGATATAAGCCCCCGCCGGGCTTTTCAGGAGCTCCCATTCATATTTGAAAAGCACCTTGAGATAGCCCGAGTCCCACTTTGTCGGGTTCGGTTTCCAGGCCCCCTCAATACCGCTTGAAATCGTATCGCCGCCCTTTCCGCTCTTGTAGGAGCTTTTCCACCCAAGACCCTGCTCTTCGATCGGCGCGGCCTCCGGTTCCGGGCCCACATGCTTCGGGTCTCCCGCGCCGTGCGCTTTGCCGAAGGTGTGGCCGCCGGCCACAAGCGCAACCGTCTCCTCGTCGTTCATCCCCATGCGGGCGAAGGTGACACGCACATCATGCGCCGATTCGACCGGGATAGGCTGTCCGTTGGGTCCTTCGGGATTAACGTAGATCAATCCCATCTGAACGGCCGCCAGGGGATTTTCCAGCTGACGGTCTCCGCTGTAGCGCTTGTCCCCCAGCCAGGTATCCTCCGTGCCCCAGTAGACGTCCTCCTCCGGCTGCCATATGTCGGCACGTCCGCCGCCGAAACCGAAGGTCTTAAAACCCATCGTTTCCAGCGCGCAGTTACCCGCGAGGATCATGAGATCGGCCCAGGAGATTTTATTGCCATATTTCTTTTTTACCGGCCAGAGAAGGCGGCGCGCCTTATCCAGATTGACATTGTCCGGCCAGCTGTTGAGCGGGGCAAAACGCTGGTTGCCGGTTCCGCCGCCGCCGCGCCCGTCGGATATGCGGTAGGTACCGGCGCTGTGCCAGGCCATCCGGATCATCAGACCGCCGTAATGGCCCCAGTCCGCCGGCCACCAGTCCTGCGAATCCGTCATCAGCGCGGAGAGATCCTTCTTCAAGGCCGCCAGGTCAAGCTTCAGAAATTCCTCGGCATAGCTGAAGCCGGGGTCCATAGGATTGGATGCTTGACCGTGCTGGTGAAGTATGCCCAGATCCAGCTGGTTTGGCCACCAGTCCCGGTTCGACGTGCCGCGTCCGGCACCGGGTTTGCTTTCTCGATTCATATCGCCCATTGCTTTTCCTCCCTTTATTGTCTATTCTTTAACCTGAGTCGTCAAAAAGACCTGAAGACTCATCTGTTCAATCTGGCTTTGCAATCCCTCAATGCCATCCATGTGATTGTCCTCGTCATTGAGGATCTGCTGGAGCAAATCCCGCGTGGCAAAGTCTTTAACCTCTCCGGCGAGGACGATTGCCTCGTTATACGCCCTGATCGCGTCCTCTTCCGCCGCATGATCGTTCGCCAGCTGTTTTTCGACGGTGTCGCCGATCGTGATCTTGTTCAGTGTGGACACCGACGGAATGCCTTCGAGAAACAGAATACGGCCGATGAGCTTTTCTGCATGTTTCATCTCGTCGATGGCCCTCTTTTCAAAATGCTTATGAAGCTTCTCATAGCCCCAGTCGTCGCACATCTCCGAGTGCACCATGTACTGGTTGATGGCCGTCAGCTCATCAGCCAGCAGCGAATTGAGCGTCTTGATCAGTTTTTCATTTCCTTTCATGCGCTGCCTCCTTTGTTTTTTGTTATGAAGCTCCCGGCTGAAATTAACCCCCGCGCCGGAATCGTTTAATAGAAATTAAACCGGTTATTTACGCTTTTTACATTTTTCACAGATACCGTAAAACTGTATCGTATGACCCGTTACGGTGTGCTTAGATACCTTCTGGGCGTTTCTGGTTATCAGATCCTGCACGGGCATGATAAAATCAGTTACCGACTTGCACTTTTCGCATATGAAATGATAGTGAGCATGTGTCATGGCATCGAAGCGCTCGATGCCGTCGCCGAAATCACGGCTTACGACAAGCCCCTGTTCGATCAGGATGCGGATATTTCTATATACATTGCCCATGCTTAAGGATTTGATCTCTTTCTTCAAAACCTCATATATACCCTGTGCGGTGGGGTGTTCAGAGCATTTTTGAATAATCTCCAGGATACGTTCCCGTTGTTTGCTCTTTCTTCTTATCATAGCCATATTAATAATAATTCCTAATATTAATAATATCTCATTCTCTGACAATCACAAATTTTAAGACAACACCACCCCGCCCTCCCGTCACAAAGGGGATGAATGACATCTGCAATCAGCCCCGGCCTCTGCAAAGAGGGGGTTTCGATACATGCACTGTATTCATTTGTACAGCAAGGGGAAATAGTTCAAGGATATCCCTAATATAATACCGTACCACTGCATAAATCAATCATTATAATGCTTTATTTATGCTGAATATTTATCACTCTTTTTCAGAAGTCCCGGCACAGCAGCGGGATGCGATGGATGCCTTCATGTTCATCAGAACCAGCAAAGCCGTATTTGAACCTGACAAGCTACGAAGCAACTCCGGCTTAACCCCGTATCAAATATTAACCCACTCCAATGCCCCTCCAATGGAACCCCGAAAGGCCGTGGGTTTTCGGCTGAAAACCCCGACAGGTATGCAGCATGAAGGATGAAGGATGAAGCATGCAACCCGACCCTTAAACCATCCGCCGCATCCCCAATCCTCGAAACAAACGCCGGAGGAAAAAAAGAAAGGCCGCCGGCAGTGGCCGGCAGCCCGTTATATGAAAAACCCCGTCTACCCTCAATCGGAAGCATACAGGCTCTCGATCTCCCCGGCGTATTTTTCCTCGATCACCCGGCGCTTGACCTTCAGCGTCGGCGTCAGCTCGCCGGTGGCTTGTGTCCATTCGGCGTCGATGAGCCGGAAGGTCCGCACCTGCTCCACCCGGGAGAACTGCCGGGTCTGTTCGTCGATCTCCTTCCGGAAGAGGGCAATGACCCGCTCGTTACGGACGAGATCGGCGTCGTCCCGGAAGTCCACCCCGCTGCGGGAGGCCCATTTCCTCAGTTCCTCAAAACAGGGTATCACCAGCGCCGCGAGGTATTTCCGCTTGTCCCCGATGATGGCGACCTGCTCAATGAAGCGGGACCCCTTGAGGCTGTTCTCAATATTCTGGGGCGATATGTTCTTCCCGCCGGCGGTGATGATGATGTCCTTGATCCTGCCGGTGATGAAGAGATAGCCGTCATCGTCCACCCGTCCCAGATCGCCGGTTTTGAAAAACCCGTCCTTTGTAAAGACCTCGTCGGTGGCCTTCTGGTTTTTGTAATATCCCATCATCACCTGGGGCCCCCGGACCAGCACCTCCCCCTCGTCAGAAAGGACAATATCCGTGAGGGGATAGGCCGCCCCCACCGAACCGGGCTTGATCCTCCAGGGCCGGTTGATCGTGAGGGCCGGGGTGGTCTCGGTCAGGCCGTATCCCTCCAGAACCCGTATATCCATCCCCAGGAAAAACTCCGCATCGCTGACCGAGAGGGGCCCTCCTCCGGAAACGGCTATATCGATGTTATCCATGCCCAGGGCCGTCTTCAGCTTGGAATAGACCATCCCGTCGAAGAGCTTGTAACGCCGGGCAAAGAGTCCCCGGCGGGGCCGGTTCCCGCAGACATAGGGCAGATTCTTACCGGCGGTCTTCATGGCGGCCCGGAAGATGGCCTTCTTAAGCCCCGGGGCCTCATGCACCTTGGAGGCGATGGCGGAATGGATCTTTTCGAAAACCCGGGGCACGCTCAGGATGACGGTGGGTTTTACCTCCAGGAAGTTCTGCATCAGTTTGGCGGTGTCCTCGCTGAAAGCCACCTTGGCCCCCACGGCCATGGGGAGGTAGTAGCCGCAGGTCCTCTCGAAGGCGTGGGACAGCGGCAGTATGGAGAGCATCACCTGCCGGTCGTGGAGATATTCCTTCATCTCGCTGTACTGCTGATGAAGGTTGGAGGAGAAATTCCCGTGGGAGAGCATCACCCCCTTGGGGTCCCCGGTGGTTCCCGAGGTATAGATGATGGTTGCCATGTCGCCGAGGGTAACGGCCTTTCTCCTCGCTTCCAGGGCTCCGCTGTCCTCCCAGGCATCCCCCTCCGCCAGCACCTCCCGGAAAGACCTGAGCCTGCCGTCCTTTCCCTCGGGGTCGTCAAAGATCACCAGCTCCTCCAGTTCCGGGAGCGCCTTCATGACCGAGAGCACCTTTTGGGCCTGTTCGCTGTCGCCGGCAAAACAGAGCCGGGAACCGGAATGATCGAGAATGTACCGCGCCTCCTCCGCAGAGTTGGTCGCATAGACGGGAACGTTTACGGCCCCCACGGAGAGGATCGCCAGGTCCGCCATCCACCACTCCGGGCGGTTGGCTGAAAAGACCGCCACCCGGTCGCCCTTTTTTACCCCCCGGGAGAGCAGGTAGCGGGCCAGGGCGCTGACCTTCGCATCCATGTCGGCCCAGGAGATATCCCTGTAGCGCCCCTCCTTCTGATCCTTGTAGGCCACACAGGCCTTGCTGCCGTAATGGACCGCCCGGGCCTTGAAAATTTCCGGTATGGTCTGCTGATGCAGGTTCTCCATGAAATCCTCCTTTCCCCTCAATTGGCCTCTGCCGCGGATTCTCAATAATGCCCAAAACCGTTACCGCCTCCAAAGACGATAAGCTTCCAGAAGAAAGACTCTGATTTTGCAGATCAAATAACGGGAAAGCTTTTAATTGATGGTTATATTATACTTTATGGTATGAATTATCATTAATATATATAGTATTAATACATATCGGCAACAATATTTACATCAAAACCATGATAATTTTAGAATAATAGGGGTGATACTCCGTATTGCGAGAAAAGCAGTGAGTCCGGCAGGATTTCAGGGGTGTTCGAGGGTCAGCACCTCCGGGTCTCCTTCGGTGATGAGGATGGTGTGCTCGTAATGGGCCGCCAGGCTCCCGTCGGCGGTGGTTACCGTCCAGCCGTCGGAGGCGAGGCGTGTGGCGCCTCCCCCCTCGGTGATGACCGGCTCCAGGGCCAGCACCAGGCCGGGATAGAGCACGGTGTCCTCCTGGGAGGAGGGGCAGTTGGGGATTACCGGGGGCTCGTGGATGGAACGCCCCACGCCGTGCCCGCAGAGTTCCGGGATCACCGAAAATCCCGCCCCCGTGACCGTGTGGTGAATCGCCGCAGTGAGATCGCTGATACGGCAGCCGGCCCGGGCATACTCCAACGCCGCTTCCAGGGAGCGCTCGGCACAGCGGATCAGGGCGTCCTGATGCCCGGGAGTGCGGGAAAGGGCCAGGGTGACAGCGGCATCGGCGTAGAAGCCGTCCTTTTCGGCGACGAGGTCCAGGGAGACGACATCCCCCCTTTGCAGCAGACGGTCCGAGGGTATCCCATGTATCACCTCATCGTTGACGCTGATGCAGACATGTCCGGGGAATCCCCGCTCTCTCCTCATGGCGGAGCGGGCCCCGTGGCCGATCAGAAGGCGGGAACAGTAAGAATCAAGATCCAGGGTCGACCTGCCGGGAGCCGCCCGGCGCGCCAGGCTGCCCAGGATGGAGGCAACCACGGCCCCTATGGCCCGCATCCCCTGAAGTTCATAATCTTCCTTTATATGCATGCCTTCTCCC
>CALCJG010000004.1 GCA_937967705.1 uncultured Spirochaetia bacterium | reverse complement strand
CCTTCCCCTCGCCCACCGCCACGACGGTCTTGCCGGAGGCATACTCGGTTAAAAACTCGGTGCCCCGTACCGCCGCCAGGGCGCTGGGGGTTTTTACTTGGAACTCATCCCCCTTGCGCAGCTTGCCCAGCTTGGAAAGCAATTTGCCCTCTTCCAGGGAAACCTCCCTCTTTTCGAGGGTTTTCAGGGCCGTAAAGGCGGCCTTCGTTTCCGCCTCCAGGCGCAGCACCGTGTCATCCGCCATCTGTATGATCAGCCAGGACTTCTTGCCAGTCTCTATCCGGTCCCCCTCCTGCAGGGCCTCCTGCATCTGCACGGGACGGGGCGCCTCGGCTCCCCGGGTGAGCGAAACCGTACCCACCGCAAAGGAGACCAGCGCCGGCTTCGCCTCTTTTTTGGCACATCCGAAGGGAAGGGCCGTCAGAAACACCGCCAGAACCGCCATCCCCCTCAACATCCCTCTCCTGTTATTCATGATATCCTCCTCTCTATGGTCATTTTATGATTTTCACGTTCTTCACGTCCCGGGCGGGGACGGTCTTTGCCCCCCCCGGAGTGAGGATACGGCATTTGTTCCCGTCGTTGGAAAGGACCACCCCCGTATACCGCTTCCCGCTGTAGAGATACACCTCTTCCAGCCGCCCGTAACGGGCCCGCAGATCCTCCAGGGTGAGCCGCTTTTTGACCGCTGTGGACTTCTTCTCCCCTTCCAGCATGGAGGTCATTTTATCCGTCAGTTCTTTCGGGTCCCCCCGGCCCGCCTTTCCGGGCGATTCGGCCGGCAGGAGGTCCAGAAATCCCTTCATCAGGGCCTTCTCCCGCTCCTTCAACTCCCGGAGTTTCATCTCTCCGGTCACGTCCGCGGCCCTGCCTTCCGGCACCGGCAGGGAGGCTCCGGTTTCCCGGTAGGTTACGAGCACGGAACCCCGGGTCACGAAGACCGCGGTGCGCCCCCCGGTGATCATCACGCCGAACTCCGTGCCGCTGACCCGCACCAGGGCGTCCGGGGTGTGAACCTCCCATCCCCGGCGCTCCTTCAGGGGGGCCACCCGGAAGAGGACCCCGCCCTCCCGCAGATCGAAGGAGGGCAGTCCGGCATCGCCGCCGAAGGCGAGGCGGCTCCCGGGAAGCAGGTGCATCATCGAGCCGTCCTGAAGGGCAAGGAGCGCCGAGCCGCTCCCGTCGGAGAGGAGGGTGTCCCCCTGCGGGAATAGATCCCCGCTCTTCAGGGCCGGGGTCTCCCTTCCCTGATGCAGGAGGCGCACGTTCCCCACGGCAGCCAGGACCCGGAAGCGCGGTGCTTCCGTCTTCACGGCCGTCATCACCCCCCCGCCGTAATAGCGACTGCCCACCAGAAGCCCCCCCGCTGCCGCAGAGACGATCAGAACGGCCAGGGCAAAGACCGAGGCGCCCCTCGCCTGGGCCAGGGTCAGGGGAAGACGCAGGTTTTGGAAAAAGTAGTAAAATCCCGTCGAGACCCGGAGCATCAGACCCGGCCGTTCCCCCTCCCGGAGAATGCGGGGGAGGGTCCTCTTCTTGGAACGGTAGATTCGGGCGCGATCCCGGCGGCTGACCGGATGCCGGAGCTCATATTTTTCCAGCAAAGCCTCTATGTTATCCTTTTCCGTCACAGCAGATCCTCGATACGGTTTATTCCCCTCTCCCTCAGTTTTTCCATGAGCCTCTCGGCGGCCCGGCGGTAGCGGTACCGCGCCTGCTTGTAGCGGAGGCCCAGGTGTCGGCTCGCCTCCGTGAAACTGTAGCCGTAAACGGCCACCAGCTCAAAGAGCTGCGCATCCCCCTCCTCGTCCCCCTCGAACACCTCCTCCAGGGCTCCGTGTATCAGTATGCGGGCGTCCCGGAAACCGTTGACGTATCCCATGCCGATGTCGTCAAAGAGCTCCTCCGCGCTGACCCCGCTCCTGCTCCGGGACTTGTAATAGTCCAGCACCACGATGCGGAGGCAGCCGAAGATCCATTTCCGGGGCTCCCGAATCTCCTCCCTCTTGAAATAAAAACGGAGGAACACCTCCTGGCAAATGTCCTCCGCGTCATGATAATTATTCACCTTCGAGTAAACGGCACTGAAGACGATGGAATAGTAGGAATCATAATGTTCTACGAACTGGTCGATTCCGGTATCAGACAGCTTCTGCCCTGTCTTCACGCATACCCCGCAGGATGGTTATTAATAGAGTAGAAAAAAATTAATTTTTTTGCCCAAAAAAATCTATTCTTTTTTCACCTCCCCGAAAAAATCTTCAGAACCGACCTTCACTTGACTTTTTTTCTCCCATAATAATACTTGACTTACAACGTTCTGTTATTTTAGATAGACCGTACTGCAGGCCCGGAATCAATAGATAAAAGAGATGAGGGGTGATTCCGGCAGGGCATAAAACATCTTCCAGATCCAGATGATCATAACATTCAATGAGCAGGCTGTCTTCCGAAACGGATTCTCGCCGGGATCAGGGTATTGAACAGAATTATGAGGGAATTATCATGAAGAAGGATCACAAGGACATCCAGATCGTCATCAACAAGATCGAAAAGGCCCCCGATATTCCCAATCTGGTGGTGGAGCAGATCGTCAAACTCATTTCCACAGCCGTCCTGAAGCCCGGCGACAAGCTCCCCTCGGAACTGGAGATGACCCGGCGCTTCGGCATCAGCCGCATCTCACTGCGGGAGGCCATGAAGCTCCTGGAGGCCAAAGGCTACATCGAATCCCAGGGGCGCAAGGGGAAGTTCGTCAAGTCCGTGGTGGACAACGCCCTCTCCTCCCCCATCGAGGGGATGATCTCGGTGGACCATAAAAAGATCTGGGAGCTCCTGGCGGTGCGCCGCATCGTCGACTCCGAGGCCGCCTACCTGGCCGCCCAGCACGCCACGGAGAAGCAGATGAAAAAACTCTTCAACTTCAAGACCGAGGCGGAAAGAATCGGCATCGACAAGCTGGTCCACACCCGGGAGGGCGGCAAGCTCTACGCCGAGTTCTACATCAACCTGGCGGAGGCCACCAACAACACCATATTCGCCCATCTGATCAAGACCATATCCAACATCCTCCGGGGTGCCCTCCCCTACGGGCGGCAGAAGCTGCAGACGGTGCGGGAAAGCTCCGAGACCCTCTACGAACATCACATCCGTATACTCACCGCCATCGAAAAGAAAAAAGCCGACGAAGCCCGCATCGCCGTGATCGACCATATAGACTGGATGGAAAAAACCCTTCGGAAAATCCTCAAGTGAAGATACTGGCCCTCAGCGACATCCACGGGGCCCTGAAGATCGTGGAGGAGGCGGCACTCCTTGCCGCGGAGGCGGACCTCGTCGTTCTCTGCGGGGATATCACCCGGAGGGGACACATTGAAGAGGCGGAGGCGGTGCTCGACATTATCGAGAAGGCTAACCCTTCCCTCCTGGCGGTTCACGGCAACTGGGACGGGCCCGATGTGCTGGCCCTTCTGCGGGAGAGGGGCTGTTCCCTCCATGCCGACGGGCGGGTGCTCGACGGCGTCGGATTCTTCGGCGCGGGGGGAGCCCCGCACGGCCCCCTGAGGACCGTTTCGGAATACAGCGACGAAGAGATCTCCGGTTTCCTGGCGGAGGGCTATAAAAAGGCGGAGAGCGCCGCAACACGTATCATGGTGACCCACGCCCCTCCCCGGGGGGCGCGCGACCGGACGCTCATCGGCCTCAGGGCCGGCAGCCGCGGCATCCGGGACTTCCTGGCAGCGCACCCCGCAGACCTCTGCCTCTGCGGCCACATACACGAGGGCCGGGGAACGGAAAACCTCGGGGGAACGGTCATAGCCAATCCCGGCACCTTCCGCAAGGGATGGTACCTCACCATCGAGATCGGCTCGAGCATCGTTATCAAAAGCGGCAGGGTCGGCGGACGGTAGATCCTATTTAGCCACGGCCATCAGAATCCCCATTTGTCCCACCTCGATGTTGTAGTTGCAGGAATAGATCCAGTGACTCTTCTCCGACGTGAGTATCTCGTGAAATCCCGAAAGATGCGGCGTGCTTAAATTAACATAGCTGTTGACGGACTTGAGGCGGCCGATGGCGTTTCCCGAGATCAGGTTTCCGATCTCGCCGATCACGTCCAGGTGTTCCTTCTCGAAGTACTGCCTGCCCAGTTCGGGACTGAGGCGGGCGCATATCTCCAGGGCCGTCTTGAGGGAAAGGAAAAAGGCAAAGAACCCCTTCATGTCCGCCTTGAAGTCCAGGGTGATGATGATGTCGTTGGGAAGGGAGCTGAGCCTGCGGGAATACTTCTTCTTCTGCTCCGCCTCGATGTTCAGCAGGGATTTGAAAACAAAGACCACCGCCTGGGAAACGTTGTCGAAATACTCCTGGGCGCGGCGGTCCATCTCGCTGGTCAGTTCCTGGGGTGCGGCCTTCATTTTTGTCATTCTCTCTCGTTCCTCCGCTTATTTAATGCCGTCTCACGGCGATTCAAGGCATCCTGATCCCGTGCAGCGGGAAAAGCAGTTCCTGCATAAAGCGCACCAGGCTTCGCGCGTGCTCCATGCACTGTTCCTTCTCCTCGCCCTCGATGCTATAGGGCTCGTCCTCCAGGCTTCCGGACTGGGCCTCGGGGCCGTACATCATCCCCCCCACGAGCCCCGCGAAATGGTCGTAGGGCGTGAGGCCGCAGAAGACGGCCCAGGCCAGGGCCCAGAGGGCCGCCGTCTTGTAGACGTTGTACCCTCCCCCTCCGGTGGCCAGCAGCCGCGGCGACATCTCCCTTATCTTTTTGAAGACCGCCTTATAGCCGTTGCTGGTAAGGTTGAGATGGGCCAGCGGATCATCGCGGTGCATGTCCCCGCCGATCTCGGCGAAGACGATGTCCGGCTTAAAGGCCTCCACCAGGGGAGGAACGATGGCGTTGAAGGCGTAGAGATAGACCTCGTCGTCGGTTCCCTTGAGCAGGGGGATGTTGATGTTGTAGCCCCTGCCGGCGCGGACGCCCATTCCGTCCTCGTAGCCCGACCAGGGGTAGAGGGTCTTGCCCGATTCATGGGTGGAGATGGTGAGGACCTGGTCGGTATCGTAGAAGGCGTCCTGCACGCCGTTGCCGTGGTGAACGTCCACATCGATGTAGGCCACCCGTTTGCCCTTGCTGATGAGGTCGGTAATGGCGATGGCTATGTCGTTGAGATAGCAGAAACCCTCGGCGTGATTCCTCCCGGCGTGATGGAACCCGCCCAGGGGATTGAAGACCACGTCGGCCTCCCCCCTCGTCAGCATCATGGCCCCCTGATGGGTCCCCCCGGAGGCCGCCAGGGCAAACTGGTACATCCCCCTGGACACGGGATTGTCGTCGGTGCCCAACCCCACGGCGTACATCTCGATGCCGTATTCCCCCTGGTCGCAGCGCTTCAACAGGTCGATGTAGCTTTTCTCGTGGAAGAGATAGAGCAGTTCCTCGTCGAGGGGCTCGGGGCGGACGATCTTCTGGTCCGCCTCCCCCAGCAGGGAGTAGCGGTTGAGAAGATCGTACATCTGCCGAGCCCTTCCGGGCTTGAAGGGGTGATTGGCCCCG
>CALCJG010000003.1 GCA_937967705.1 uncultured Spirochaetia bacterium | reverse complement strand
AAGGCCTTAACATCCTCCGGGCGGGATTTCGCCACCGCTCCGTGGAAGGCCACAATGTCCACAATGAGTCCCGGCATATCGGCCGTCGTGAAGAGGAGTCGGTACCCCTTCTTCTCTCCCTGGGTCAGGAAGGGGTCCCAGGTGTAGCCCCCCTGGATTTTCCGGGGCATCTGTTCAAGCACATTTTCCGGGGGGACGCTCAGCATGCTGATATCCCGGGGAGAGATGCCGCGGATTCTCAGATAGGTCGTTATGAGAAACTCGCTGCCCGAGAGGGCCCCCTGAGTTCCGATACGCTTGCCCCTGAGATCGCCGGGCGACCGGATGGAAGGGGCTACGATGAGGCCTTCAGCGCCGTTGGAGTGATCGGTCACCAGTACTATCCGGATGTCCGGGATGTTGGCCTTGAGGGTCTCGTACATGCCGCTGAAGCCGGCGTCCAGCTTGCCGCTGCTCAGGTCGGGCAGGATGTCGGAGTAGTTCCTGTAGAGCACCGGGCGCACGGCAACACCGTGTTTCTCGAAGAGTTTCAGCTCCTGGGCCAGGGCCATGGGGTACCAGCCGTTCCAGAGGCTCCAGCCCACCACCAGGGGCTTCTGGGAATGCTGAGCCTCCTTCTTTCCGCAAGCGCCGCACAGGATCATGGTGATCAGAAGAGCCAGGGTTATCAGCTTCCTGTGAGATATCCTTGTTCGGGGCATGAACATCCTCCGCACGCAACGTCATCACCAATGCACCAGAGACGCAGGCATCTTTGATGCAGGCATCTGTTTATAGAGTAGGTCTTCGGAAGGAAAAAGTCAATCCCTTTAGCGGGCCAGGATTTCTCCGGTGATGTAAAATTCCGCTTCGGCCCGATCCACCGGCATCTCCGGTAGATCAAACAGGTGAGTTTGGAGTCTTTCTTTCATTATGCCTGCCCCGGGAATACAAGGTACAGAGAATACTGAAGCATATCAAAAATGGCGGAGGCAAAACGCTTATTGACCAGAGGAAGTCCCGCATTCTTCATAAAGCGTTTATTTTACGCCTGCTTTTTGAAGGATAGCACGACATTCCCTGCAGTTCTTTGCCCAAAGATAGGCTGTCAGGCCATTATTATTCTTGAGGTTTATATTTATCCCTTTTTGCTTGAGAAGGAATTTTATTATCTCAGGTTGATTGCATGATGCGGCCCACATAAGGGGAGTACCTCCATTCATGTCCCTTGCATTAATATCTGCCCCCTTAACGATCAACTTCTTAGTTAATGCCAGATCCCCCATTTTCGCAAATTGATCGTCAAGCCCCTGGGCCAGAAGCATGGAGGAACATAAAACCAGAAAGCCAGGAATGAAAACAATCCTGTTCTTCATAAACCACCTCAATCGTAATAGTATCTTGGAAACAGCAGATCATATATTCCTATACCGTCTTCTCCTATGTGACAGGAATAGTTTTCACATCCCATCCGGACCACCTTCTCAATCTTAGCTATTTTCCTGCTTGAACCCCCGCCTCCCCCTGTGCTACATTGCCAGTAAACTGCTCCGCAGTCAGATATCACATATCGAAAACCCGGGAGGCAATCCATGAGTGACCGACTGAAATCCTACATATCCATCATGAGCATGACCAGGGTGATTGCCGTACTGGCGGGACTCTATCTCGTCAATCAGCTCATCATCATCACCATCGTCTCCCCCCTGGGGCACGACATGCTGGGGCTGCAGACGACCCTGTCCCAGGAAACCTTCCGCAGCATCCTTCAATCCTGGGAGCGCTCCGGCCTCATGGCGGTATACCTTCGCCACTTCTACCCGGATTTCCCTCATCCGGTGATCTACAGCCTCCTCCTCTCCGCGCTACTCTCCCGGGGGATCGTCATGACGGGAAACGGCAGGGGCCTGCGTTACCTGGTGCTCCTTCCCTTTGCCGCCGGCCTCCTGGACATCATCGAAAACTTCATCCACCTCTACCTGATTGCCGATCCTGCCCGGATTGGAAGGGGCATTGTGATCTTCAGCGGGATATGCACAAACGCCAAATGGACCCTGGGATTCGGATGCCTCATAATCGCCCTCGTGATGATTCTCCGCGCTTACCTGAAACAGAGAGGGGCGGATGCTGCCGGAGGAAAGGCATGAAACTGGCCACCTTTAAAACCGGAAAAAATCCCCGCCCCGTCTTTGGAATCCTCATCGAGGAGACGCTGTATCCCTTTGACCTGTTGTGCCGCCGCTTCCGGGTCCAGGCGCCGCATCTGGCGAGCATGCGCACCTATCTGGAAAACCTTCCCGCCTCCTTCCGGAGCGCCGCGGCCCTGCAGAAACGCCTGGAGCAGAGCAAAAAACCCCTCCGGGGGCTCCGGGGCCACTCCCTGGATACGATCAATCTCCTTCCGCCGGTTGCGGAACCGGCGGCCCTGTTGGACTTCGGACTGACCCCCCGGCACCTGGCCAACTCGGCCAAAACCCTCTTCAGGTACGAGATGCCCTGGCCGGCCAATCACATCGCCCTGGCTCTCATCGGGCGCAGGATGAGGCGGATCGACAAAGACCTCCTGCTCTACTACAAGGGTAATCACAACGAACTGATCGGCCATCGTGAAACAACCCGGTGGCCCCGTTATACATCCTACCTGGACATCGAGCCGGAACTGGCCTTCGTAACGGGACGGGAGAACGGAAGAACAGTCGCCGCGGGTTACTGCATCCTGAACGACTTCTCGGCCCGGGACGTGCAGTTCCCCGAGATGATCGGGCCGGGGCTGGCCCGTTCCAAGGACCTGGCCCGGGGCAACGGACTGGGGCCGGTGCTCGTTACCCCGGATGAGGCGGGGGATGTCCTGGCCCTGGATGTCAGCGTGAAGGCGGGGGACCGTTTCCATTGGAAGGGCAGCACGGCGGAGTACGCGGCATCGGCGGAAGAAATCATCCGGTTTGTTGAGGGGGTCTTTCCCCTGAGGGCGGGGACCGTCATCGGCATGGGCACCATCCCGGGCTGCTGCGGTCTCGACAACGACCTCTGGGTCCTTCCCGGGGAGCGCGTCGACATCACCTTCGACCGGCTGGGCACCCTGACTCAGCACATCCCCGCCCCGATTGAGGAGCTGTTGCCCTCCCGCTGGCCCGGGAGGAAGGAACTGCGGGAATATTACCGCAGATGAGCCCCCAAGGGGGGAAGAGGCTTTTGCCTTTTTCAGAAGGATGCGCCGCATCATCCAGCCCACAAAGATGACCACCAGCCCGACGTTAATGGGCCGCCAGGGAGGAGCGTTTCTCAAAAAAAACCGTTTACGTCAGCCATCCTGACAGAAGCCTGTGCCATTCAACTCTCATCCGTACTGATCTCCACACGGTTGCGCCCCTTATCCTTGGCTTTGTAAAGCGCCTGATCGGCAAGATGAATCAGATCGAGGGGTATCTCCGTCCCCTTGACATGCCGTTCGGCGGTTACCCCAAGACTGATGGTTACGATCCTGGATGCCCTTGACAGGGGGTGTTCCAGATTCAGGCTGAGGACTGCCATTCTCATGCTCTCAGCCACCAGTGCCGTTCCTTCAATATCCGTTTCGGGGAGGAGGATGATGAATTCCTCTCCCCCCCACCGTGCCGCAAGGTCAGCCGGTCTCTTGATCGTTTCGACTATCGTTTTAGCAACGAGTTTCAGACAATCGTCCCCTTTCAGATGGCCGAAATGATCGTTGTAATTCTTAAAGTCGTCTATGTCGATGAGTATGAGGCCGAGGGGAAGTCTGTTGCGTTTGGCCCTCATCCATTCCCTCTGGTATATCTCATCGAAGTATCTGCGATTGGCAATGCCCGTAAGGGGATCCGTTTTGGAAAGATTTTCCAGTTCCTGGCGGGACCTTTTCAGTTCCTCCTCCGCCCTTTTCCGTTCGGTAATGTCTATCATCACCGTAAGAAGATACTGCCGACCCTGGCTGGTAATGATCTCACCGGAGAACAGACCGTCCAGGATCATCCCGTCATGATGCCGGACCTGAAGCTCAATTTCCGAGATGTGTCCCTCCAGGCTCAGCTTTTCCGAAATCCCAGAGGCCTGCTCGTGGTTGACGAAAAGGTTCAGATCGTTGGAAGTCTTTCCGATGATATCGTTCCTCTTATAACCCAGAACCTTGAGGAAGGACTCGTTGACATCAGTAAATTTTCTGTCCGGCAGGGAGGAGACGGCCATCAGGGCCGGGTTATTGTGAAAGAGGCGTTCGAAGCGCTGTTTTGCCTCCTGTTCCGCGCTCAGGTCCTTGATGAGTCCGAAGATGCAATCCTCCCCGTTCCATCGCCCGAACCATACCCGGGTTTCCACCGGAAGGAGCTCCCCCCCTTTGCTCGCAACGGGGAGGGGGCAGCTCTCTCTCTCACCCCGGAACATGCTGCTGAAAATATCCTCAGCCTCCCTGCGCATCTCGACAGGATGAAGGTCCAGGACATGCATGCGGGACAGCTCCTCGGGATTGAAACCCAGTTTCGTCTCCAGAGCCCTGTTGGTAAAGAGGATCCTGCCATCGGGAGTAGCTACGACTATCAAATCTCCGACGGTCTCGAAAAAGGCTTGGAAGTTCTCCTCCCTTTCTCTCAAAGCGTCCTCTGCTAATTTCCGCTCAGAAATGTCGATAAAGGTCTCCAGCAGTTTCTCACTCCCTTCCAGCTCTATACGCCGCACGGTCTTAAGTATGGGGATCTCGCTGCCGTCCGCGCGCAGAAGAATTTTCTCCGAGTGATGAATATCCTGACCCAAATCCGTGAAGGGACACTCATCCGTTTCGGCAGGACAGAGAAAACGGTTGCATATCTCCCCGATGATGCGGCCTTTCCTGCCGTTAAGGAAAAGCTCCTCTCCTCTTCGATTGACCTGTTCGATGACATGAGTACTGGCATCAATAATAACCACTCCGGCATCGATGCTGTCGAGCATCTTCTCACGCAGGGCCGCACTCTCCCTGCTGATGACCCGTGACCTAAACCCGATAATGACCAGAAACAGCAGGGCCAGCAGGGCCAGAATCAGGACCGCAGGCAGCGCTGCATGGGAGCGGACTTCCTTCCGCCAGGTACGGGCATCAATGTCCATGCCGAAAACCGCGATGAGACGGCCCGTTTCGGGATCTCTCAGGGGAACCAGAGCGCTTATCCATGTTCCCCAGCGGTCGCCAACCGGCCCTTCCACGCTTGCCTGACCGGAAGCAAAGACATGACGATAAGCCTTTGGAGCCTCCTCATACACCTGTCCGGGAGGGGAGTAATCCTGAGACCCTTCCGGCTCCGAATCGACATAGATGATGATGGCACCCTCTTTTTTCTGTCCCAGGAGGTAGAGAAAGCGGAATTTACTGTTTACACGGCGGGCGGAGGAAAGCCTGGTTTTCAGCTCCCTATATGCTTTGCTGCCGTAATCCGCGGAACTGCCCTTCAGTGACGCAACAAGGGTGTGGGAGACGATCTGGCTTGCAAGCATCGCCTCCTGCAGCAGTTCCCTGCGCAAACGCAACTCGGACTCCTCCGCCGCCCACCAGCTGAAGAGGACCCCGAGGCGCATCAAACCGCATACAATCACCG
>CALCJG010000002.1 GCA_937967705.1 uncultured Spirochaetia bacterium | reverse complement strand
CGATGTCCCACGGTTCGCCCTCAAACGGGATCGCCGCAGCGATGAACTTCGTCCGCTCCCCGGAGATGTTCGACGTCGTCGTCGCCTCCAACCTTTTCGGCGACATCCTAACGGACATCGCCGCCATCATCATCGGGGGGATGGGCTTTGCAGGAAGCGCCAACATCAACCCCTCCCGAAAATTCCCCTCCATGTTCGAGCCCGTCCACGGTTCGGCGCCAGATATCGCCGGCAAGGGTACAGCCAATCCCCTGGCAGCGGTGCTGAGCGCCGCGATGATGCTGGAGTTCCTCGGGGCGGCCGGCGAGGCGGAGCGGATCAGAAAGGCCGTGGAAGCCCATCTGGCCGATGGTTCCGTCAGAACACCGGATCGGGGAGGAAAAAACTCGACATCAGAAGTGGGGGATGATATCATCAACCGGATGAAATGACAGCCTCCAGGAGGTGACGCCTTGGACTATTCAGAATACTCTTCTCCCGGCACCGAGATCCGGGAGTATATGGCAGAAGTTTCTGACGGTGTTACTCTTCGTATTATCGATTTTACCCCGACCCGGGAGGAGAAGGATACTCCTCTGATCCTCTTTGTGGCGGGGTGGATTTCTCTGATATCCGGCTGGAAGGGTGTGATGAAGAGCATCACTCCCCGCTTCAGGACACTCTATCTCGAAACGAGGGAGAAAAAGTCGTCCGTGGTTCCGGTGAAAAAGAAGGTGAGCTATACCATCAAACGGCTCACAGAGGATCTGAAAAATGTAATAGACCGCACCATCCCCGAGGGGAGAGATTTTGTTCTTGCCGGCAGTTCCCTCGGCGCCACGGCCATATTGGAGTACCTGGCATTACATCACCGGGATCCGCTCTGTGCCATCCTGATAGCCCCCAACCCGGAATTCCGCTTCCCGAAGATACTGGGAGACCTCATCCTGGCTCTGACCCCCCCTTCCCTCTATCATCTGATCAAGCCCCTCATCAAATGGTACCTGCGCAACTTCCGGCTGGACAAGAAGAGGGAACAGGAACAGATCAAGAAATATGAGACCACCCTGGACGAGGCGGACCCCTATAAGCTGAAAGCCAATGCCAAGGCCCTTAAGACCTATAAAATCTGGGACATTCTTGAAGGCATTACGGCCCCCTGCCTCTTCATCGGCGCCACATCGGACACATTGCACGGCACCACCAACATCAAGAGACTCATGAACCTGATACCCCGGTCGGTCTATCGGGAACTGGCGAGCAACAAGGAGACTCACAGCGAAAAAGCGGGCGAGTTGATGATCGATTTCATCAGCGGGAAAGAATACGATAGGATTTAGGAAGCCGGGGTCTTTTTTTCCACACCGTTTTTGATCATCACCAGGACCCCTTTCATCAGGGTGTCGATCATGAAGCTGATCAGCTTGGCAGGGATGATAATACCAAAGTCTATTTTCACATAGAAGACGGCCAGGGTTTTGCCGGAATTGAGCTGTCGAAACTGATAGTATCCCTCCCCCTGCTTGACATCACCCCCTACCACTTTATATATGAGTTTTTTATTGATCTGGTCATAGGCGTATTCATTGACCACCTTGATCCCTTTTTTCTGTATCCCCCCCTTGATGGCGATATCGCAGGTAAAATCCACCCGCAGCGGGATGTCCAGCTCATCCCGTTTCAGGATTTTAACGGCCTTGACGTAATGGAACCAGGATGGGTAGCTTTCGAAATCACAGAGGAGATTATAGCAATCGGCTGCATCTCCCTCAATCTCCAGGGCCTGGCTCACTTCATATACCTTTCTCATCATCACTCCCTTTGGATTTAATCCCGGCGGTCCCAATCAGCCTGTCCGTCCCTTTCCATATCACGGCAATGGGGCAAACCTGTGTATATTAAGGGGGGTTACCTGCAAAAAGTCAATTGATTTCCCTCCCCCGGGGAAGGATACCCATTTGTACGATGAAAGAAAGGTACGTACGGATCAGTAAAGATAACGGGAAAACCTTATTTATCTTGACTTCAGGCCACTGCACCTGATTATATTTATATCCTTTCCACCGGAGCGAGGATTCCTTCTCGTCAGGTGCGGGACAATACACCAGCGCAGTCATCACGGAGGCTTTATGAACAGTGGCGAAGTCAAAGTCGGGGAAAAAATCAAACAGATCCGGGAATCCATGGGTTTTTCCCTGCAGGAACTGGCTGAAAGAACCGGTTTTTCCACAGCCTTCATCTCCCAGATAGAGAATCATCTGATATCTCCCCCTCTGGGTGCCCTGATCAAAGTGGCCCATTCCCTCAACGTGGAGATCGGGAAGTTCTTTGAACAGTCGGGCAAAGCCCCCTTCACTATTGTCCGTAAGCATGAACGCACCCCCACCTCCCGGGTGGCTTCCAAGGAAGGTATCCGATACGGTTATTCCTACGAGTCCCTGGCACCGGATAAAATTAACCGCAACATGGAGCCCTTTCTGGTGACCCTAGAACCGGAATCCCGTAAAGGAGTTCCCTATAATCATGAGGGAGAGGAGTTTATCTTCGTCCTGGAAGGTCGAGTAGAGGTACAGCTGGCCGATTACAGGGACATCCTGGAGCCAGGGGACAGCATTTATTACGATTCCAGCGTACCTCACAGGGTTTCCACGGCGGATGAGAATATTGCCCGCATTATTGCCGTCATTTATGCCTCCTGACGGGAGCCTTATGTGTACAGCACAGTATTTCCTTTTCGCAGTCATCTTTTGTTACAGATATGTTAATTCTGCCGATACAAGAGGGCTCTGACCCCTTTTTTCATTTTCCAGGCTTATCAGGACATGGTATAATATAACCAATCGCTCCGGCGAAAAACCCGGCAGGGGTATTAATTTTATTTACAATATGGCCCTTTGCGATATTCTTGTTACAAAATGTGTTCCCACCCCTTTTCCACCCACCCCCGGACGGCGGGCATATGGAAAAGCCTGATGGGATTCAATCTAATGACTCTCAGGAAAAGCCATGAACACCAGAAACTGCTCCGCCGATACCGATCCTGACCATTACAAGCCCAGGGAGGAATGCGGCGTTTTCGGCATTTTCGGAAACGACAAGGCCGCCAACCTCACCTATCTGGGTCTCTATGCCCTGCAGCACCGGGGGCAGGAATCGGCCGGGATCGCCACCTGCGACGGGGAGCACATTTACCGTTACGCGGGGATGGGCAAGGTAGTGGACATTTTCAGGGAACATCATTTCGAAAATCTCCAGGGCCCGATGGCCATCGGCCACAACCGTTATTCCACCACCGGCTCCTCCTTTCTCCGAAACGCCCAGCCTCTCAGGGCCGAGACGCTGCTGGGCCCCATTGTCCTGTCGCATAACGGCAACCTCGTCAACGCCGGGGAATTGCGTTTTGCCCTGGAAAGAGACGGTTCCATTTTCCAGACCTCCATCGATACGGAGGTCATCGTCCACCTGATGGCACGTTCCGGTATCAGCGATTTTCTTGAAGCCCTGATACACGCCCTCAAGCAGGTAACCGGCGCCTACTCCCTGCTGGTGATGAACAAGAACGCCATCTACGCAATCCGCGACCCCAACGGTTTCCGTCCGCTGGTTCTGGGCCGGCTGGACAACGCCTGGGTCGTGGCCTCGGAGACATGCGCCTTCGACATCATCGATGCCCAGCATGTGCGGGAGGTAGAGCCGGGAGAAATAGTCGAAATCAGCAGGGAGGGCGTCAAATCCTACTTTCCCTTCGAGAAGAAGTGCGAATCCCTGTGCATTTTTGAATACATTTACTTTTCCCGCCCGGACAGCATCATCTTCGGGGAATCCGTATACGATATGAGGATAAAGCTGGGGCGCATGCTGGCCAAACAGAGGCCCGTAGAGGCGGATATTGTCGTTCCCATACCGGATTCCTCGGTTTGCGCCGCGCTGGGCTACGCCAAGGAAGCGGGATTGCCTTATGAGAAGGGGATGATTCGAAGCCATTACATCGGGCGCACCTTCATAGAGCCCTCGCAGAAAATAAGGGATTTCGGGGCCAAGATCAAATACAACGTGGTCAAATCCGTAGTGGACGGCAAGAGGGTTATTCTTGTGGACGACTCCATCATGCGGGGAACCACCATGCGGAAGATCATCAAGATGTTCCGTCGCGCCGGAGCCCGGGAGATCCATGTGCGGATATCCGCCCCCCCCACAACCCATCCCTGTTTCTACGGCATCGACATTCCGACCCAGGAGGAACTGATTGCCGCCAGGAACAGCATAGAACAGATCCGGTCTTATCTGGAAGTGGAGTCTATTGCGTATCTCACAGTGGATTCACTGCTGAAATCCGTGGACATGCCCAATCGCCAGTTCTGCACCGCCTGTTTCGACGGTAGCTATCCTGTCGCATGCCAGATCCACGAGGACAACCAAAAGTATCTCTTCGAGGACGTGGCGATGAGCGAGTATTACTGATCCTACATAATCTTCAGAAGGAACTGCTTGAACCGCACCACCTGCTTGAAGTCCGGTTTGATGTCGATGGACGTATCACAGTCCTTCAGGGCCCCGCTGATGTTGCCCATGTCATAATAGGTGAGAGCCCGCCCGTAGAAGGTGTCGGCCCAGAGCGGGTTTATCTCGATGGATTTATTGAAATCCTCCAGCGCCCGGTCATATTCTCCCAGCATCCTGTAAGCCAGTCCCCGGTTTGTATAAACCCTGGTGTCCTCGCTTGCCATCTGAATGGCGGAGGTGAAATCCTCAACGGCCCTCCGGTAATCAGACATGGCGAAGTAGACCAGACCCCTGTGATTGTAGATAAAATGGTTGGGGGAGATGAGCAGGAGCTGCGTATACAGCTCCAGGGCCCGCTCGAAATGATTGTCCAGGTGGGCATTGAGGGCCTCCATGAAGAGGCTGTTCGTGTCCGAGGAATCTTCCCGGGGAAGTGAAACCCCTTCCGGGACATCCTGCAATCCCCCCTCCCGGCGGGATATCATCTTTTCAGGGATGGTGGACACCTTGTCCAGGAGCTTTTGATGACGGACATGAATATCCTGGTACCGCTTCTTCTGATAGTCCCTTATCTCCTGGAAGGTCGTGTCCGCAAGGGAGAGCGTGGCGTTCAGGGCAATGAGCTTGCGCCTAATGGGGATCTCAACCTTATCACTGTCGATGCCGCTCTTGTAGACCAGTTCGTGCTCCACCTCGGCCCAGGCGTCCTGAAGAATGGTGCGTATCTGTATCTCGCAGACCAGGACGTCCTCAAGCCCCGCTTCATCCAGGATATCCTGAGGCACCTCGACGGTGATGTGGGTGGAATCATACCCGAACTCCCGGATGGAGAGGCTCCTCGACTTGTTCTCCACCTCCAGGACATCAAACTTCTTTTTTACCAGGCACTCAATAGTCTGAACATCTTCCAGAAAGGGAACCACCACGCGAATCCCCACAAGGTCGGTGATGTCTTCAAAGGGGTTACCTACCGAGCGTTCTACGTTCTTCTCCAGCAGCTTGCGATAGAAGGCCTCGAATCCCTTGACACGCCCCTTGACCAGTCCCCGTATTCCTGCCTCATCCCTGTAATGCTCCATACGCCGGATAATCCGGTCGAGGATGAGAGCGTATTTCTCTTCCCTGACGCTGTAATCCGATAAGAGATGATGCCTGTTGCCGATCCATTCCCTGACTTTTTTTTTCATCATAGCCTTCCCGCATATATTCCTTTTGTGATAAGGAAGATTTCTGTGAACAGGTGCACGGAGGGTAAATATTCGGACTCTATAAATTTATTGCCATATTTTCTATCTCATCCAAAATTAGCACATGCTTTAATTTACAACCATTAGAGTTGATTGTCCAGCAATTGTTTCAGGATTCTCGTCATTTCGCGAAGAAGATTCCAGTCTTTGGAGGCTAACCATGAAGTGGTCCCAGGAATCCTACCTAAAGACCCTTACCTTTGCAGCAGAGGCCCATCTGGGTCAGAC
>CALCJG010000001.1 GCA_937967705.1 uncultured Spirochaetia bacterium | reverse complement strand
CGGGAACGTGCGATAGCGGGGTCGCTGCTTGAGAGGGTCACCATCTTATCCGGCACGAAACAGTCGTCGAAGATGAGCTCGCTGGCCGTGGACCCCAGGTTGCCCATCTTCCTTTCCTTAGACCCGAAGGAGAACCCATGAGAGCCGTTAGGCACCACTAGCTGGATGAAGTTCTGGGCGCCCTTCTTCTTGTCCTCGAAGAACATGACGATATGCCAGTACGAGAGATGGCCGTTGGATATGAATATCTTTCTTCCATTGAGGCAATATCCCCCCTCGACCTTCTTGATATCCGTGCTGATCCGCGCTTTGCTGAAGAGCAGCGGCTCCTGAACGTCCGTGCCTGCATCGGGCTCCGTGATCACCAGGTCCAGCAGACGGGGGCTTCCCTCCTTTTCGCTTTTGACGACATCCCTCAGTATCCTGTTGATGAGGCGGGCGTTAAAGGAGGGAAAGAGAGTGGCAATCCCCAGGTAGTGAACAAAAATGATATGCCCCAGGCCGGAACAGACCGAGGCGATCTCCTCGATAAAGGGGTAAAGCCCCAGGAAGCTCAGCCCCTTTCCCCCGAAGAGCTTGGGGATGAACAGGGAGTAGAGCCGCCATTCGCCGGCCTTTCGGAGAATGTCCCAGGAGAGGAACTCGTGATCCTCCATGTGCTTCAGCTCCCTCTCCAGGTAGACGGGGCGCAGGACCTCCTGGCTGAACTTCCGGGCCAGGGCGATGGCGGTCTCGACATCCCTGTGAATATCTGCCGGCAGGCGGTGCTGGCATTCCAGGCCGTTGAAGGCCTCCCGCATCTCCGGCCCGGCTTTCAAAAACCCTGATCTTTCTTTTCGAGACATCTTCCATGGTTTCATCTACTGCCTCCTCAATGGGACACCGCCGCTGCGGCAACGTACAGACTCTTTTCGGAATCGAAGGTGCCCGGCACTACCCCGTGCCTCTCCAGTTCCTTCTTTATGATGCGCTGGGTTTCGGTCTTGGGAAATTCCTTCACGATCCTCACATACCGGGGCACGGCAAAGCGGGGAAGGTCCTCCCGGAGAGAGGTGATGAGATCCGCCTCGGTCAGTGCCGATCCCTCCACCAGGGAGACGCACGCCATGATCTCGTCCTCCGCCAGTTCCGAGGGAACGGCGTAGACCGCCGCCTCCAGCACCGAGGGATGCTTCTGAATGGTGTGCTCCACCTCATAGGCTGAGACGTTCTCGCCCTTGATCCGCATGAATTCGGCGTTGCGGCCCACGAAATAGAGGTAGCCCTTCCCGTCCCGCCGAACCAGGTCGCCGGTGTATATCCAGCCGTCCCGAAGTTTCTCCCCCGTGGCCCTGTCGTTCTTGAAATACTCCACCGATTTACGCCCTCCCCGGGATGCGAAGATGAGCTCTCCCGGCATCCCCACGGGTACATCGTTGCCCTCCCGGTCGATCAGCCGGTACTCCACACCGGGGCTGGGTTTACCTATGGAGCCGACGGGCGCATTGCCCAGGTTCATAATGCTCTTGCCGCCGCCGTCCACCGCCCCGTAACCCTCGTAGATCTTTATGCCGAAGCGCTTTTCGAACCGGGGCCACAGGTCCGCCGGGCACGCCGCCGAAAAGGTGAAGCGGACCCTGTTGTCCCTGTCATCCGGCCGCTCCGGCTGCTTCATGAGTATGGGGATCATGGCGCCGATGGTGTTGAAGGCGGTCACGCCGTACCGGCGTATCTCGTCCCAGAAGCGGCTGGCGGAAAACTTCCGCCCCAGCACCACCCGGATCCCCCGATGCAGGGCCACCGTGACCGCCAGCCAGAGCGCATTGCCGTGGAAGAGGGGCAGACAGGTGTAGAGCAGATCGGATTTCCGGTAGAGAGAGTAGGCGGCAAGGGAGAGCAGCTTGACGGTGCTTTTCCCGTAACGGTACATCACACCCTTGGGAAGCCCCGTGGTCCCGGAGGTATAGAGGATGAAGCAGATATCCTCCCGGTCGTAATCCCCCGCAGGCCTGAGGGGTGACAGACGGTAGGCCGAGTCCAGGGTAAGAACTCCCCCGGGAAGAGGCCTGAGGCCATCCCCCTCGGCTCGGTTGACGATAACGCACCGGATGTTTTCCAGCCGGTCGGCGATCCGATCATAGACCACGAAAAACTCCTCATCGAGGACGAGGAATTCCGCATCGCTGTGATTCAGGATATAGAGGAGGCTGTCGCCCCGCAGGGAGGTATTGACGGGGATGGAGTACATGCCTATCTTCTGGGAACCCACGAAGACATCGAGAAACTCCGGACAGTTGCCCATCATGAAGGCCACTCCCTTTCCCCGGCCCCCCCCGAGGGAGAGCATATAGCTTGCGATGCGGTTGGCGTTCTCATCCATGTCCCTGAAACTCAACTCCCGGTCCCCGAAGATCAGGAAAGGACGGTCCCCGTAACGGCGCGCCTTTTCCTCGACGAGTTCCGCCCAGGACATATCCTCGGCGATCTCCCTGGTGCGGATCAGGCTGCGCAGGTTGCGCCCGAAGGTACCCCTGCGCAGCTCGTCGCGGAGAAAGTATAACACACCCCGGGTTACTTTGAAAAGGATTTTCATGTTTTCCAGCAGATACATATCTCACCTCAAATCATTATAAGGATAGCAGATCCGTCAGGCGCTGAGCCGGGATGTTCCGCGCGGTCTGGATTTGCCGTTCTTGCGGCCGGCGCCCTCCAGGATGTGTATGCACATGGCCGCCTCCTCCTGCCCCAGGGCGCCGCCCCCATTTTCCGCGAGGCCCAGGCGGGCACCGGAAATCTGGCGCGCCCCCGCCTCGCCCCTCAGCTGGGTCACCAGCTCATGGATCTGGGCAAGCCCCGAGGCGCCGATGGGATGCCCCCGGGATTCGAGCCCGCCGCTGGGGTTGATGGGAATCCTTCCCCCGATCCGCGTCGCTCCGCTCTCGGCGAGCACCCCGCCCTCCCCCTCTTTGCAGAAGCCCAGCGCCTCCGCCTGATGGAGCTCCCCGTAGGCCGAGGCGTCGTGCACCTCGGCGAAGTGTATGTCCCGGGGACCCAGGCCGGCCCGGGCATAGGCGATCCGGCTCAGCCGCTCGCCGATGTCCACGCCGTCGAACTCCCTCTCCATGCCCGATCCCAGCACCGACGAACGGACCCGCACCGCCCGGGAAGCTAAACCCAGCCGCCGGACGGTGGAGGCATCGCAGAGGACGGCCGAGGCGGCCCCGTCGCCGATAGGAGCGCACATGCTCCGGGTCAGGGGCCAGGTGACCATGCGGTCCGCCAGAACCTGCTCCGGGGAAAGGGTGAAGTTGTACTGAGCGTTGGGATTGAGGGAGGAGTGATAATGGTTCTTGGAGGCGATGATG